>JBBRSX010000052.1:0-35728 GCA_038244925.1 Hyphomicrobiales bacterium
TCGCACCGATCGGCAAAGGCCAGCGCGCCCTGATCTTGGCACCGCCACGCACCGGCAAGACGGTGCATATGCAGAACATCGAGCAATCCATCACCGCCAATAATCCGGAATGCTATCTGATCGTGCTGCTGATCGACGAGCGTCCGGAAGAAGTCACCGACATGCAGCGCTCGGTGAAGGGCGAAGTGGTGTCTTCGACCTTCGACGAGCCGGCGGTGCGCCACGTCCAGGTCGCCGAGATGGTGCTTGAAAAAGCCAAGCGTCTGGTCGAGATGAAAAAGGACGTCGTCATCCTGCTCGATTCGATTACGCGTCTGGGCCGCGCCTACAACACCGTGGTGCCGTCATCCGGCAAGGTGCTGACCGGCGGTGTCGACGCCAACGCGTTGCAGCGGCCGAAGCGCTTCTTTGGTGCCGCGCGCAACATCGAGGAGGGCGGTTCGCTGACCATCATCGCCACCGCGCTGGTCGATACCGGCAGCCGAATGGACGAAGTCATCTTCGAAGAGTTCAAGGGCACCGGTAACTCCGAACTGATCCTGGACCGCAAGGTTTCGGACAAGCGGACCTTCCCGGCGATCGACATCTCGCGCTCCGGCACCCGCAAGGAAGAGCTGATCACCGATCCGCAGCTCCTGAAGAAAATGTACGTGCTGCGCCGGATCCTCAATCCGATGGGCACCATGGATGCGATCGACTTCCTGCTCGACAAGCTCCGGAACACCAAGAACAACTCGGAATTCTTTGATTCCATGAATACCTGAGCCAACAGGCAAGGAACCGTCGCTGATCTTGATCAGGGCGCCTCGTGAAAGCGGGGCGCCTTTTTCATGTTGCAGGCTTTGTTGCGGCGAAAGTGCAGCATATCGAAATGGCGCCGATCCGATTGTGGCGTTTCTAAGTATCTGATATCAATGATAATTATTCGATACCCGGGCCGGGTGAGGACGCCTATACGGAATTCCGCAACATAATTGCTGCGCCGATGCCGGAGCGTAGGCGGCTAATCCCCGCGTATCCGGAGCGATGGGGCCGCCGAAATTGCGTTGCCTTTTCAAGACCTCCCGCACAAATAGGCGATGCATCCGCGGGATCAGACCATTTTTGCGCTGTCGTCGGGCCGGCCGCCGAGCGCCATTGCCATGGTCCGGGTCTCGGGTCCTCAGGCCGGATCGGTCCTGACGTCGCTGGCGGGGAAGTTGCCTGCGCCGCGCGTGGCGACCCGGGCGCTGCTCCGGGATGTCGGCCAGCGGCCGATCGACGACGCCGTGGTGCTGTGGTTTCCGGGTCCGGCCAGCGCGACCGGCGAGGATGTCGCCGAGTTTCACGTCCATGGCGGGCGCGCCGTGCTGGCCGCGTTATTCGCAGCATTGGCCGGTTTCGAAAATGTGCGACCCGCCGAGCCCGGCGAATTTACCCGGCGCGGCTTCGAGAACGGCAAGCTCGATCTCACCGAAGCCGAGGGGCTCGACGACCTCATTCATGCCGACACCGATCGTCAGCGCCGCCAGGCGCTGCGGCAGCTCAAGGGATTGCTCGGCGACAAGGTGCGCGACTGGCGGGCAGGGATCATCGAGGCTTCGGCGTTGATCGAGGCGGGCATCGATTTTTCCGACGAGGGCGACGTGCCGGCGGAATTGATCGCGCCGGCGATGGCGAAAATCAAAGCGCTGCTGGCGGAGATCCAGGATGTCCTTGCAGCACAGGGCCGAAGTGAACGCCTGCGCGACGGCCTGGTGGTGGCGATTGCCGGTCCGCCGAATGTCGGCAAATCGACGCTGATGAATGCGCTGGCGCGGCGCGAGGTCGCGATCGTGTCGCCGCATGCCGGCACCACGCGCGACGTGATCGAGGTGCAGCTCGACCTCGACGGCTATCCGGTGACGGTTATCGACACCGCGGGGATTCGCGAGACCGACGATCCCGTCGAGCAGGAGGGCGTGCGCCGTGCCCGTGCCCGTGCGGCCGATGCCGATCTGGTGTTGTGGCTGTCGGATTCGCCGGACCCGGAAGCCGGGCATCAGGGCGCGGCGCCGGTCTGGCGGGTGCGCAACAAGATCGACCTGGAGGCGGGGGGTCGGCCAATGGCCCAGGCGGGGACGGGCGCCGCTTTTCAGATTTCGGCCAGCCGGGGAGATGGGCTGGCGGAATTGATCTCGGCCCTGGTCGGTTTCGCCCAGGAAACTTTTGGCGGCAGCGAGGGTGGCCTGATCGGACGGACCCGGCAGCGAAAGTTGCTGGAGCAAACGGCCGCCTCGCTCCGAAGCAGCATCGAAGTTGCCGGGCAGGGCGAAGAGCTGGCGGCGGAAGAACTAAGAACCGCGGTTCATTCTTTGGGGCGGCTGCTTGGGCGGGTGGATGTCGAAGATATACTGGACAAGATCTTCCGCGAATTCTGTGTAGGTAAGTAATATTTCTTAATTCATAGTATAGTCAATCTGTTTCACGTGAAACAGTTGCGCGTTTGGCTGGAACCCGGCGTTTCACGTGAAACAAATGACCGTTCCACCCCAGTTCCTGCTTTCGGGTTTTATGACTCCGGGATAGAAGTCGCGGCATGATTTCCAGGTCGATTTCCAGGTCGATTTCCACGTCGGACAAATTCGACGTCATCGTCATCGGCGGCGGCCATGCCGGCTGTGAAGCCGCGAGCGCCGCCGCGCGAATGGGTGCGAACACGGCGCTGGTCACCCACCGTTTTTCTACCGTCGGAGCCATGTCCTGCAACCCCGCCATCGGCGGTCTGGGCAAGGGTCATCTGGTTCGCGAGGTCGATGCCCTGGACGGACTGATGGGCCGTGTCGCCGACGCCGGCGGGATTCAATTCAGGATGCTGAACCGCCGCAAGGGTCCGGCGGTCCGTGGTCCGAGGGCCCAGGCTGACCGCAAGCTCTATGCGGCCGCGATGCAGACAGCCATCAACGAGACCGCCAATCTCAGCGTGATCGAAGGCGAGGCGGACGAGCTAATTGTCTCGGACAACCGCGTCACCGGCATTCGCCTGGGCGACGGCCGGCAGCTCACTTGCGGCGCCGTGGTCATCACGACCGGGACCTTTCTCCGCGGGCTGATCCATCTCGGTGAAAAGAATTGGCCCGCTGGCCGAGTCGGTGAAGCGCCGGCCCTGGGCCTCTCGGCTTCGTTTGAGCGCGCCGGCTTTACGCTGGGGCGGCTCAAGACCGGCACCCCACCACGGCTCGATGGCTCAACCATCGACTGGTCCGCGGTCGAGATGCAGCCCGGCGACGATCCGCCGGAGCCTTTCTCGGTCATGACCGACCGGATCACCACGCCCCAGATCCAGTGCGGGATCACCCGGACCACGCCTGAAACCCATGAGGTGATCCGGGCCAATGTGCATCGTTCGCCGATGTACTCCGGCCAGATCAAGAGTAGCGGTCCGCGCTATTGCCCCTCGATCGAGGACAAGATCGTCCGCTTTGGTGATCGCGACGGCCACCAGATCTTTCTGGAGCCGGAAGGTCTCGACGATTCCACCGTCTATCCCAACGGAATCTCGACCTCGCTGCCTGAAGAAGTCCAACTCGCCGTCCTCGCGACCATTCCCGGCCTGGAGCGGGTCAAGATGGTCCGGCCGGGCTATGCCATCGAATACGACCATGTCGATCCCCGCGAACTGGAGTCTACTCTGCAGACCAAGCGTCTGCCCGGACTGTTCCTGGCCGGCCAGATCAACGGCACGACCGGCTATGAAGAAGCCGCGGCACAGGGGATCGTTGCGGGCCTGAACGCTGCGCTGGCGGCGGGGAATGCCGCTCCGATCGTCTTCGATCGCGCCGACGGCTATCTCGGGGTGATGATTGATGACCTGGTGACCCGGGGGATCACCGAGCCCTATCGCATGTTCACCTCACGGGCCGAGTATCGCCTGACACTGCGGGCTGACAATGCAGACCAGCGCCTGACGGATAAAGGCATTGCCTTGGGATGTGTAGGCCGGGCCCGGTCGCTGCGGCACGCAGGGAAGATGGCGGCGCTAAATGCCGCGAAGTCGTTGGCCAAGTCGTTCGCGATCACCCCGAACGAAGCGGCGAAGCACGGCCTAAACCTCAACAAGGATGGTCATCGACGCTCTGCCTTCGAGCTGCTGGCCTATCCGGAGATCGAGTGGAGCGCGGTGCAGGGTATCTGGCCCGAGCTATCGGCCATTGACCCATCGATCGCGGTGCATCTCGAGATCGATGCCAAATACGATGTCTATCTCAAGCGCCAGACCGCCGACGTTGACGCCTTCCGGCGTGACGAGGGGCTGGTGCTGACCGATATCGACTATGCCGATGTGCCCGGACTTTCCAACGAAGCGCGCGCCAAGCTGGAAGCGGCGCGACCGCGGACCGTGGGGCAGGCGGGCCGGCTGGACGGTCTGACGCCGGCGGCACTGGGAATTCTTGCGGCCTATCTCAGGCGGGAAGCGCGGCGTAAGACTTCGAAGGTCAGCGCGTAGGACTGTTTCACGTGAAACAGCGCGCGGGCGTTACCTTGCGCGCTTTGAATTGTTTCATGTGAAACAGCTGCAGTCGCTCATCTGACGTCATCCTGAGGTGCGCGCTCTTGCGCGCCTCGAAGGATCGGCCACCAATACCCGGTATCATCCTTCGAGGCTCGCGATGCTCGCACCTCAGGATGACGCTTCGCGAGATCAATATGGCCAAACCAAAGACCTCTCCAATCCTCCCCTCCGACAAAGCCGCCGCCCTCACCCTCACCCCCGTTTCACGTGAAACAGAGGCGCGGCTGGATCGCTATGTCGATCTCCTGGTGGAGTGGCAGGCCAAGACCAATCTCGTGGCGCCATCGACGCTTCCAAATCTCTGGACCCGGCATATCTCGGACTCACTGCAGCTATTGAGCCTGGCCCCAACCGCAAAGGCCTGGGTAGATCTCGGTAGCGGCGGCGGGTTTCCGGGTGTCGTGCTGGCCTGCGTTCTCGCTGAGACACCGGGCGCAAATGTTCACCTGATCGAGCGCAACGCCAAGAAGGCCGCCTTCCTCCGCGAAGCAATTCGCGTGACGTCAGCAAATGGGACCGTGCACCTGGCTGACATCGGGGATAGTGTGGATAGAATCGCTGGACCCATCGATTGCGTCACTGCGCGTGCCTTGGCTCCGTTACATCAGCTCATCGGTTTCGCGGAACCGCTGGTGGGGAAGGGTGCCAAGGCGCTGTTTCTCAAGGGCCAAGATGTAGAGGCCGAATTGACCGAGGCCACTAAATATTGGACTATTGAACCGCGACTCCATTCCAGCCGCACGGGCGGGCACGGCTGGATCGTTGAGCTCGACCGAATCGAGCGGCACAACCCCTCCGCAAAAGCGAATGGCGACCGGGCATGACCGAATTTGATCAACTATATCAAGAGGATAGAGCGGAAACGCCGCCGCCGCATCCGCGCATCCTGTCGCTCGCCAATCAAAAGGGCGGCGTCGGCAAGACCACGACAGCGATCAATCTGGGCACCGCGCTCGCGGCGATTGGCGAGCGCGTCCTGATCGTCGATCTCGATCCACAGGGCAACGCCTCGACCGGTCTCGGCATCGATCGCCGCAACCGCAACTGTTCGACCTATGACGTTTTGATCGGCGAAGCCCCGCTGCGCGAGGCGGTGGTGCCGACCGCCGTGCCGCGGCTACATATCGCGTCCTCGACCATGGATCTGTCGGGTCTCGAGCTTGAATTGGGGATGACGCAAGGGCGCGCCTTCCGTCTGCGCGATGCGATCGCAGCGCTGAACAAGAACGCCGAGCCTGAGACCGACTACACCTATGTGCTGATCGATTGCCCGCCGTCGCTCAATCTTCTCACCGTCAATGCGATGGCGGCGTCGGATGCGATCCTGGTGCCGTTGCAGTGCGAGTTCTTCGCGCTCGAAGGTCTTTCGCAATTGCTGCAGACAGTGGAGCAGGTGCGCTCGACGTTGAATCCGAACCTGTCGATACACGGCATCGTGCTGACCATGTTCGACTCGCGCAACAACCTGTCGAACCAGGTCGTCGCCGACGTTCGCCAGTTCATGGGCTCGAAGGTCTACAACACCATGATCCCGCGCAACGTCCGCATCTCCGAGGCGCCGTCCTACGGCAAGCCGGTGCTGGTCTACGATCTCAAATGCGTCGGCAGCGATGCGTATCTGAAGCTCGCGACCGAAGTGATCCAGCGCGAGCGCGAGCTGAGGACGCATTAGCGGAATCGCAGGATGGGTGGAGCGTAGCGATACCCATCACGGCACGCGATGAAGGAGATGGGTTTCGCTACGCTCTACCCATCCTGCGACAATTTCTAATTCCGGAGTGACGTGAGTGAATCCAAGGGAGTTGGCAATGGCCGACGAAGCGCGTTCGCGACTGGGCCGCGGTCTTGCAAGTCTGATCGGAGATGTCGGCGGCGAGGCCGCCCATGTCGACCGGCCGCGCAACCAGCGCAAGGTGCCGATCGAATATTTGAAACCCAATCCGCGCAATCCGCGCCGGACTTTTTCCGATGCCGAACTCGGTGAGCTCTCCGCTTCCGTCAAGCTGCATGGCGTGATCCAGCCGATCGTCGTGCGCCCGGTCAAGGGCGCGCAGGATCGCTACGAGATCATCGCCGGCGAGCGCCGCTGGCGCGCGGCGCAGCTCGCCGGCCTGCACGAAGTGCCGATCGTGCCGCTCGATGTCAGCGACGCCGATGCGCTCGAGATCGCGATCATCGAGAACGTACAGCGCGAAGACCTCAACGCGATGGAAGAGGCGCAGGGCTACCACGCGCTCGCCGACGAATTCAAACGCAGCCAGGAAGACATCGCCAAGATCGTCGGCAAGAGTCGCAGCCACGTCGCCAACATGATGCGGCTGACAAAATTGCCGTCGGAAGTGCAGGCCTATATCGCCAAGGGCGAACTATCCGCCGGCCATGCCCGCGCGCTGATCGGCGTGCCCGACCCGCTGACGGCTGCGAAACGCATCGTCGCCGAGGGCCTCAACGTTCGCCAGACCGAAGCGCTGGCGCATGAAGAAGGCGTGCCGGAACGCAAGCCGCAGAAGGCACGCAGCGCCGGCGGTGGCAAGGTCAAGGATCCTGACACGGTGGCCCTGGAAAAGCGCGTCAGCGACGCGCTCGGGCTCACCGTCAGCGTCAACCACCGCGATCCCGGCGGCTCGGTCCAGATCAGCTATCGCAACCTCGAACAGCTCGACGAGGTGATGCGGCGGCTGGCGAAGGGAAGTTGAGCCGGGCCGATGCTACTTTGCATGGGGTTGTTTTCGCGATTTTGCTGAAATCCCCCTCCATGTGATTGCGAGGAGCGTCAGCCCCTTCGCCGCGCGTTGGCGGCGATCCCGAGCAGCGTCCGCTGGCCGATAGCTGCTGCGAGCGAAGCGTGCTTGCGCATGTCGAAAGCCGCTGTGGCGAGTTGATCGATGATGCTGACGAGCTTCGCCGGGCTGAAATTGCGCAAGGCGATTTCGACATTGGCTTTGCGCGAGAAATGGACCCGCGGATATCCGCTCTCCAGCAAGACCGAAGTCGGCGTGCCGTCGGCGACCGCGAGCGCCGATTTGTGCAGCCATGCCGCCTGGCGCTGGGCGGCCATGATGATCACGCCCGGATAGGTGCCGGCCACCATGGCTTTGGCAAATTCGCTTTCGACCACATCCGGCTTGCCGGCAAAGGCGCTGTCGACGATCGGGTCGAGCTTCAGTTCCGAAGCATCCGAAACCACGGTCATGACGTCGTCGAGTGCGACCTCGCCTTTGCCGTGGGCGTAAAGCGCGAGCTTGCGGAGTTCGTTGCGTGAGGCCTGGCGGTCGCCGCCGAGCAACGACATCAGCACCGCACGCGCTTCCGGGGCGATCCGCAGGTTGGAGACGCGCAGCTCGTCGTCGATCAGCTTCGCGAGGTCACGCTCGGTGTCGGGATAGCAGGCGATCGCGACCGCGGTCTTGGCGCGCTCGCAGGCCTTGCGCAGCGGCGACTCCGGGCGCAGCTCGCCGGCCTCGATCACGATCCGGCAATCCTTCAACGGCATGTCCGCCAGCGTGTCGATTCCGCCAGCGAAACTGCGTGAGCCGGCGCGGACCCGGATGGCGCGGCGACCGCCGAACAGCGGCACGGTCATGGCTTCGTCGACCAGCCGCGACGGCTCGGCCGACAGCTCGTCACCGTCGAGCCGCACCAGCGAGAAGGGATCATTGGGATCGTCGACGGCGGAGGCTATCAGCGCATCGGCGCGTTCGCGCACCAGGCCGGCGTCGGGACCGTAGAGCAGGATGATTGGGCGGCCAGCATCCGGCCGGGCGAGAAAAGCGTCGATGTCTCGTCCCTTGAGCGCGACCAAGGCTTAGGTGCCGGCGACGAAGAACGACGCCAGCCGGGTCTGGATGTTTTCCGCGATCTCGTGGGCGGCGCGATCTTCGGCGTCGCGGAAGGCGCGGGCGCGGGCGAAGCGCTGTAGCTGGCCCGGGATGTCATAGGACACGCGCGAGAAGGTGGAGCCGGTCATGACCGATTTGTTGGTGGCAAGGTCGATCAGATTGTACTGCGCGTCGATGCCGTAGTTCTCGCTGGTCGGCAATCCGGTGGCCTGATCGATCATCAGAGACGAGCGGTTGCTGCTGAAACGAAGCACCAGCCGATGGGTCGGCGGCATGCCGGTGGCGTTGCCGTACAGCTTGAATGCCAGCGCGTTGCGGATCTCAACCTGGATCCGGGCTTCGCGCGAGGCGTTGTTCTTGTCCACGGGCGGGACTTCGACGCCCATCAGCTTTTCGCGCAGGCCGGGGGTGCCGTCGGCGTGTTCGGCGTACATCGGCTGGAAGCAGCCAGCCGTCAGCGCCGCCAGAGCGGCGACGGCGAGCAACCGCGCGACGATCCGGGCTCTAGCCAACGACATTCACAATCCTCATGGGAACCACGATTACCTTACGCACGGGCTTGCCGCCGAGGGCGAGTTTTACCGCATCAAGCGCCAGAACGGCAGCCTCAATTTCCGGATTTTCGGCGCCCCGTGGCACGGTTACATCACCCCGTTTTTTACCGTTGACCTGAACCACCAGGGTCACGGTGTCTTCAACCAGTAAATCGCGTTCGATTTGGGGCCAATTGGCCTCCGAGATCAGGCCGGATTGCCCCAATACCGTCCAGCACTCTTCGGCCAGATGCGGCATCATGGGCGCAAACAGTTGAACAAGGATGACAGAGGCCTCCCGGACCGCCCAGGATAAATCTGGAGCGGTGTCGGATGAAGGCGTCCCTTCCTTTGCCAGGATTTCCGCCAGCGCATTGGCGAATTCGCGGATATGGGCGAGGCAGACGTTGAAATGCAGCCGCTCGATGCCTGACGACACCTTGTCCAGCGCGCCATGGGCCGCCTTGCGCAGCGCCAGCGCGTCCGGTCCAAACGAGGCCGGCCGGGCCGCCGGGGCTGACTTCGCGAGGTCAGCGGATTCGTTCACCAGCCGCCACAGCCGCTGCACAAAGCGCGAGGCACCCTGGACGCGCTCGTCGCTCCAGATCACGTCGCGATCGGGCGGGGAATCCGACAGCATGAACCAGCGCGCGACGTCGGCGCCGTAGGTCGCGATGATGTCGTCGGGGTCGACGGTGTTGCGCTTTGACTTCGACATCTTCTCGATGGCGCCGACATGAATGTCCTCGCCGGTCGTGAGCAGCGTCGCGCGCTTGCCATTGGCGCCGGTGTCGATCTTCACTTCCGCCGGCGTGACATAGGTACCGTCGGCCTTCTGGTAGGTCTCGTGCACCACCATGCCCTGGGTGAACATGCCGGCGAACGGCTCGTCCATGCCGATATGGCCGGTCGCCTTCATCGCGCGAATGAAGAAGCGGCTGTACAAGAGATGCAGGATCGCGTGCTCGACGCCGCCGATATACTGATCGACCGGCATCATGCGGTTGACGACGTCGGGCGTAGTCGGCGCTTTCTCGTTCCAGGGGTCGGTGAAGCGCGCAAAATACCAGGACGAGTCCACGAAGGTGTCCATGGTGTCGGTTTCGCGCTGCGCCTTGCCGCCGCACTTCGGGCAGGTGACGTGCTTCCAGGTCGGATGGTGGTCAAGCGCATTGCCGGGCTTGTCGAAGGAGACATCCTCGGGCAGCACCACCGGCAGATCGGCGTCCGGCACCGGCACTACGTCGCATTTCGGGCAATGGATGACGGGGATCGGGCAGCCCCAATAGCGCTGCCGCGAAATACCCCAGTCGCGCAGGCGGAAATTCACCTGGCGCTCGGCGATCGGCATGTTGCCGCGCAGCTCGGCCTCCAGCCGCTTTGCGACCTCTTCCTTGGCCTGCTCGATGGTCATGCCGTCGAGGAAGCGGGAATTGATCATGCGGCCTTCGCCGTCATAGGCGGTGTCGGTGATAACGAAGCTCTTGGGGTCCTGGCCCTCGGGGCAGACCACCGGGGTGTTGCCGAGATCGTATTTGTTGACGAAATCGAGGTCGCGCTGGTCATGCGCCGGGCAGCCGAAGATCGCGCCGGTGCCGTATTCCATCAGCACGAAGTTGGCGACGTAAACCGGAATCTTCCAGGAGGGATCGAACGGATGCACCGCGCGAACGCCGGTGTCGAAACCCTGCTTCTCGGCGGTATCGATGATTTCCTGCGCGGTGCCGATGCGTTTCACGTCGGCGATGAACTCGGCGAGTTTTGGGTTCTTCGCCGCCGCGGCCTGCGCCAGCGGATGATCGGCCGCGATCGCCATGAACTTGGCGCCGAACAGCGTGTCCGGCCGCGTCGTGAAAATCTTCAGTTCGGACTCGCCGGCGGACGTCGTTGCGGGATCAAGCGCGAAGCGCACCAGCAGGCCTTCGGAGCGGCCGATCCAGTTGCGCTGCATCAGCCGCACCTTGTCGGGCCAGCGATCCAGCCCATCCAGGGCATCCAGCAGTTCCTGCGAGTACTTCGTGATCTTGAAGACCCACTGGTTCATCTCGCGCTGCTCGACCACGGCGCCGGAGCGCCAGCCGCGGCCGTCGATCACCTGCTCGTTGGCGAGCACGGTCATGTCGACCGGGTCCCAGTTGATCTTGCGCTTCTCGCGTTCGGCGAGGCCCTCGCGCATAAAATCCAGAAACATCTTCTGCTGATGCTTGTAGTAGCTGGGATCACAGGTCGCGAATTCGCGGGACCAGTCCAGCGACAGCCCGATCGACTGCAGCTGCTTTTTCATCGCGGCGATGTTGTCGTAGGTCCAGGCCTTCGGCGCCACCTTGCGCTCGATCGCGGCGTTCTCCGCCGGCAGCCCGAAGGCGTCCCAGCCCATCGGGTGCAGCACGTTAAAACCCTTGGCGCGCATGAACCGCGCCAGCACGTCGCCCAGCGTGTAATTGCGGACATGCCCGATATGGATGCGCCCGGACGGGTAGGGGAACATCTCGAGCACGTAGTATTTAGGCCGCGGATCGTCGTTTTTGGAGGCGAAGATGGCCTTCTGGTCCCACTGGCGTTGCCAGCGCGGCTCGGAATCACGGGCGTTATAGCGTTCGGAGGTCATGGAATCGCTGGGCTTTTTGTGGATTCGGGGTCCGGTTTGGGGACGGCGGACTAGGCCACAAAAGCGGCTGCGGGGTCAACGGGTTGGGGAGGGTGTCAATGCCGCTCCCGGCATTTCCCGAAAGGCCAAATTCCGGAAATCCGAGTTCTATCCCGAGGGACGCCGTTCGCACCCTGCTACCTTTGCTTAACGTTTAAGTGCAAGGCTGCTCTCGAAAAAAGAAGAAACGGATTCAGCCCCAGCGACCGGAGATCAGTTCGACTGTGACCGATGCCGCGCTCGACGAGCTCGATTTCGAGTACGCGACGTCTGTCGCGGAAAAATCCTTTGGATTGATGGCACAACAGCGTGTGCCGCCGACACCGAACAATTTTCACGTCTGGTTCAAGTATTCGCTCGGTACGTCTCCCGTACTTAAACGCGCGATCGACATCCTGATCGGCAACAAGCGGAAGTTCGACGCCCAGACAAATCAGGAGCTCTTTGCGACCTATGTCGGCACGCAGGGCGCCGACGGGGTAAGCGTCAATAACGTTTCGCAACAACTCCACTCGGTGATGGAGTCAGCCAAGCTGTTCCTTGCGACGGCCATTGCCGATAATCGCTTGCAAATGCAGGCGATCAGCGATGTCGCCGATCAGAACGAGGCCGGCGTCGATCCGAAGCTGCTGGTTGAAAGCCTGGTCCGGGAGCTCGCGAAGGCGGCCGCGCGGGCGACCGAGATGGAGGCAAATTTCGTCGAGAAAACCCGCGAGTTGGATACGATCCGCGATTCGCTCAATAAGTCGGAGGAGCGCGCCAGGACCGACGCGCTCACAGAATTGCCGAATCGCAGGGCCCTTGAGGATTTCTTCCGCACCGCCCAGATCACGGCGATGGAGGAGGACGAGCCGCTCAGCGTGTTCCTGATCGACATCGACCATTTCAAGAAATTCAACGACAATTTCGGTCACGTCGTCGGCGATCAGGTGATCCGCCTGGTGGCAAAGGTGTTGCGCGAACGGGTGCGCGACAAGGATCTTCCGGCCCGATATGGCGGGGAGGAACTGATCGCCGTGCTTCCCGGTGCCGAACTCGCTGCCTGTCGTATGGTTGCCGAGCGCATCCGCCGCGCGATCGCAGAATGCAAGATTACGCGCCGCTCGACCGGTGAGGTTATTCCAAGCATCACTGTTTCGATTGGTGTAGCGCAGTTTCAGCTGGGCGAGTCGATGACGGATTTGATCGATCGGTGCGACCGTGCGCTTTATCAGGCCAAGCGCAACGGCCGTAATTGTATTGTGACCGAGCTCGAACTCGATCGGGAGATGGCCGCAGGCTAGAACGTTTTCGAGCGAAGTGGATGCCGGTTCGCGTAAAGAAAACGCGTCAAAACAAAAGAGTAGAGCCCGGTTCTGATTCAATCAGAACCGATAATGCTCTAACCCGCCATCGCCATCCCGGCCTCATCGACCAGCTTGGCAAAGCCGTGCTCGACCACGGTATTACGGCCGCGGTGTTTGGCGGCGTAGAGGGCGGCATCCGCAGCCTCGATCAGGTCGCCGGGACGCTGGTCTTCGTTGGGCAGCGTGACGGCGACGCCGACGCTGACGGTAACGATCTGGTGGCTGGAGGTCGCGTGCGGCATGCCGAGCTCCTGGATCGCCGCACGCACGGTCTCGCCGATCCCGAGGGCCTTCACCGGGCCGGCGTTCGGCAGCAGCAGACAGAATTCCTCGCCACCATAACGCCCGGCAAAGCCCATGGTGTCGGCCGCGATACCAGCCAGCGTTTCGCCGAGCTTGGTCAGGCAGGCGTCGCCCTCGGGGTGGCCATAGGTGTCGTTGTAGAGCTTGAAGTGATCGACATCGATCATCAAGAGCGAGAGTTCGCAGTTATATTGCTGCGCCTTCATCCATTCGAAATCGAGACGGCTCTGGAAGCCGCGGCGGTTGGCGAGACCCGACAGCATGTCGATCGAGGCCATCACGGTGAGCCGGTCGTTGGTGGCGACCAGCTCGCGCTCGCGCTGGCTGAGTTGGGCCGCCATCGCATTGAAGTCGCGGGCCAGCGGCGTGAATTCCGAGGGCAGGCGGCTGCGCGCGACGCGGGCCGACCAGTCGCCCTCGCCGAAGCGCTTGGCCATTCCGGTCATGACTTCGATCGGATTGATGATCAGCTTTTCCGCGGCGATAAGCGAGCCGAGCAGCACGAACAGGCAGACGAAGCAGAGCTGAAGATAGGCGGTGCGGATCTCGCGATTGATCGCGGCCGTCACCTTGGCCTCGTCGATGCTGACGATCAGGCGGGATTGCGTCCCGGAAATCCGCGCAAAGCTGAGCGCCCGCTTCGAACCGTCCACCGAAAAGAAGGAGAGCGATCCGTTTTCGGTGTCTGAGCCGAGCGCCTTCTCCGCGATCGCCGATAGCAGCGGGATGGTGTCGAGCGAACGGCCGATCATGCTGGCCTGATCCGCGGGCGCCGCCATCACAGTGCCCTTGCTGTCGATCAGCGCCGCCGAGACGCCGGGCCGGCCGCCGAGATTGTTCATGATCTTCGCCATCCATTCGAGGCTGACGGCGGCGAGAATGATCGAATCCGCTTCCCGGTTGATGGCGGACACTGGATAGGCGGCCATCACCAATGCGGTATTGGTGGGCCTGCCAAACATGAAATCGCTCAGGACGAAATCGCGGCTGTCGCGCGCGACCTGCAGATAGGTCCGGTCGCCGAGTTCAATACCGACATAGGCGTTGTTGGTCGCGCACTGCACCCGGCCGTCGCCGCCGACGATCAACAGCGAACGGATCCACGGCAGGTTTGCCGGCAGGCTGGCGCGCATCATGTCGCAGCTGCGGGCGATGCCTCCGGCCGACGCGCGGATATAGGCCGCTGATTTCAGGATGGTCTCGACCGAGGAGATGACCTCGCGCTGGGCGTCGGCGGTGTGCTGGGCGAGGTTGGCGAATTCCTCGGAGGCCGTCGCGATTTGCCGGGCGCGGGTGGTCTCGAGCGAACGGGCGCGTTCCAGCATCAATGGCGCCACCAGGATCACCGCCAGCAGTGCCAGCCGTGCACGGATTCCCAGAAGCTTCTTGAGTTTGACCCGGTTGCGGTTGAAACTAACGCCAGACATCGTGGTCCCCTACCCCACATGGCAGGGTAGAGCGAAGGGTTCAAAAAGCCTTTCCCGAACTTGGTAAAATTCGAACAAATCCCGTAGATTCACGAGCCACGGACGACATGACGCGAGATATGACAGCACCGCTAACCAAACCTTTACCAAACGGCCTCGCTACGGTGGAGCAGGAGATCGCACGCGCCTGCAAGGAAGCGCGCCGCGAGCGCGCGCAGGTGACGCTGATTGCGGTGTCGAAGACATTCGACGCCCCGGCGATTTCGCCCATTATCGACGCCGGACAGCGCGTATTCGGCGAAAATCGCGTGCAGGAGGCCAAAGCGAAGTGGCCGGGGTTAATGTCAGACACTCCCGGCATCGCCCTGCATCTGATTGGGCCGCTGCAATCCAACAAGGCCAAGGAGGCCGTGGCACTGTTCCATGCCATTCATTCGGTCGATCGTCCGAGCATTTGCGAAGCGTTAGCCAAGGAAATCAATTCCCAGAAAAAACAGCCGGAATTGTTCATCCAGCTCAATACCGGCGAGGAACGGCAGAAGGCCGGCGTCGCGCCTGGCGAGGCGGATGCGTTCATTGCCGACTGTCGCGACAAGTATGGTTTGGTGATTTCCGGGCTGATGTGCATCCCGCCGGTGAACGAGGCGCCGGCGCCGCATTTCGCGCTCACCGCCAAGATCGCGGCGCGCAACGGGCTGAAGAATCTGTCGATGGGCATGAGCGCCGATTTCGCGATTGCGATCCAGTTCGGCGCCACGCATGTGCGCGTGGGTTCGGCGATTTTCGGGCATCGTTGAAGGTCTCGCCGTCATTCCGGGGCGATGCGAAGCATCGAACCCGGAATCTCGAGATTCCCCGATGTGCAATTGCACATCTGAGGCCTGATGCTAACGCACCATCCCGGAATGACGGAGTCTATTTCGCTTCTCTCGCAATGACGGCTAAGCGAACCCCACCGACACTTTCCCAAGCGATCCAAAATCGCATTCGACTCGATCGCCCGCCTGAATCGGCAGCGGCGGGTGGCAGGTGCCTGTCGTGACGACGCGGCCGGCCTTCAGGGTAATGTCAAGCTGGCGCAATTCATTGGCAAGCCAGGTCAGCGCTATCCGGGGATCGCCGAGCACGTTCTTGCCGTGGCCGATGAATTGCCGACCGCGCATCGTGATCACAGGCCGTTCTTCGACGAGATCGAGCGCGCGCCAGTCCGACGTCGCCGGCGGGCCGAGCACGAACAAATGTGCGCAGGCGTTATCGGCGATGATCTGCGCGGCGCCGGCGCTGACGAAATCGGCAAATCGCGAATCCGGAATTTCGATCGCGGGATGCAGCGTGTCGACCGCATCGAGAACCTGCTGCAGCGTGTAGGGTGTCGAGCCCGGCGGCAAATCCTCGCGCATGCGAAAGGCGAATTCCGGTTCCGCGACGCGCATCTCGTTGCCCGCCATATCAGCCGTGCCGCCGTCCGGGATCACGGTCTCGGCCAGGATACGTCCGGCCATCGGACCGTCGACGTTGATGTGCTGTTGTCCGGCCGCGCTGGTGGCCGCGATCTTCCAGCCGAACAAGCGTCCGGGAGAATATTTTTCAATCGCCGCCTGGATCAGATAGCCCTCGGCGCGATCGCGTGGCCGATGCACGGCGTCGAGGCCGCCACACTTGGTCCCCGCGCGCCAATGGTCGTACAGGGTTTTTGACGCCTCGGCGATTTCGTCTCTGTCGAGCATGAGAGGTTATTTCCCGGTCAGCCGATGATGATCCTGGTTTGCGGGCCGATTCGCCGCAACAGCCGCAGCATGGCGGATTTCGTCATCGAGACGCATCCCGCGGTCGGTGAAAAATTGGGGCGCGCCAGATGCAGGAACACCGCGCTGCCGCGACCGGCAATGCGCGGGATGAAATTTTGATCGATCTCGATGATGAAGTCGTAGAGGTGATCCTCGCGCGTGAGCCGGTCTCCGGCCTGACCCTGGACCAGCCGGATCGGCTGATTGTAACGGCGGTCGTTCGGATCCTCGCACCAGGCGTCTTCGGGCTGGATCGGCCGGACCGGCAGATGGGTCTGCGGCTGCGGATGGCGGTCGGCGCGCCACCATAGTTGCAGGGGATGGAAGATGCCCCGGGGGGTGCCGCCATCACCCTCCCGCTTGTTCGCCAGGATGCCGCCGCGGCCAAGTGCCACCGGGACAGTCCAGCCATCGGTGGTCAGCCAGCCCCGCCGGGGGTCGCCGGCGGCCCGGTGGACCCGGATCATCGAGGCCGGCCGATCACGCCTTGCTGTCTCATAAGTGATTGAAAAATTAGCGCTTCCCATCCTGCTGCCAAAGTCTCGTACTTGTTCTTGGGGTTGCCTGCCCGGCCCCAATTGTTCTATTTGACCCCCATTACAGGACATTCATCCAAATGCCCCCCGAATTAGGGATAGACTGCGGTTCGTCTTGTGAAACTGTAACAATCTCTTACTTGAATGCGAATCGGTACCTGATGGCCCGGCTCGCTCCGCGACTCGGCGTCCCATCATCTACCAAGACCCGGCTTGAGACGCTTCCCTTGTGTCCGCCGCCTGCCTCAAGAGGATCGTACCTATGGCCAATGCCCGCAAGATCCTGATCGTGGATGACGATACCGATCTGCGCGATACGCTGGTTGAGCAATTATCGCTGCACGAGGAGTTCGAAGCCTCCGCGGTCGATACCGGCGCCAAGGGCGCCAGTGCGGCCAAAGCCAATTCCCCTGATCTGGTGCTGATGGATGTCGGGCTGCCCGATACCGACGGCCGCGAGGTCGTGCGCAGCCTTCGCAAAGGCGGCTTCAAGGCCCCCATCATCATGCTGACCGGCCACGACACCGATTCGGACACCATCCTTGGTCTCGAATCGGGCGCCAATGATTACGTTGCAAAGCCGTTCCGGTTCGCGGTGCTGCTGGCCCGGATCCGGGCCCAGCTGCGGCAGCACGAGGCCAGCGAGGACGCGGTGTTCTCCGTCGGTCCCTACAGCTTCCGCCCCGGCTCCAAGATGCTGACCGGCGCCAATGCCCGCAAAGTGCGGCTGACCGAGAAGGAAACTGCGATTCTGCGCTTCCTGTACCGTGCCGGGCAGATGCCGGTGTCGCGCGAGACACTGCTGCAGGAAGTCTGGGGCTATAATTCGGGCGTCACCACCCACACCCTGGAAACCCATATCTACCGCCTGCGCCAGAAGATCGAAAAAGATGCAGCCAATCCGGAAATTCTGGTGACGGAAGCCGGTGGCTACAAGCTGGTGCCGTGATACGATTGGACCCGACGATTCGTAATTTTTCGCGCATCCCGGTCCGCGGTCCGCATGTCGATCGAAGATGATGTAACCCTGCTCGAGCGGGTCCCGACATTGCGACTGTTGGGATCAACGGCTCTGCGTATGCTGGCGATCGGCTCGGAGCAACGAGATTTCGCGCGTGGCGACGCTTTGTTCAACGCCGGCGACCCCGCGGATGCGGGCTATGTGGTCCAGCGCGGCGCGTTCCGGGTCGAGGATGGCGGCGCCGAAGTCATTGCCGGGCCCGGCGCCTTGATCGGCGAGCTGGCGCTGATCGTGGCGATGCAGCGGCCGTCCAGCGCGGTGGCGATCGAGAATTCCTCGGTGATCCGGGTCGCGCGCAGCCTGTTCCAGCGCGTGCTCGAAAGCGACCCCGCCGCGGCACGCCGGCTGCGCGACGAACTCGCCACCCGCACCAGCCAGCTCGCCAGCGATATCTTGATGGCCGGCGCCAAGCTGAGCACGTGATTCTTCTACTCGTCATTCCGGGGCCCGAACTCTGACGTGCAATTGCACATCAGAGAATCCATACTCCCGATCGTGGTTATGGATTCCGGGCCTGCGCCGTTCCGGCGCATCCCGGGAATGACAGAACTCAAACCTCCAGCGTCACCGTGACAGGCACGTGGTCGGACGGCCGCTCCCAGCCGCGGGCGTCGCGGCTGATGCGGAAATCGCGGATGCCGTCCTTGAGCGCGCGAGAGACCCAGATGTGGTCGAGCCTGCGGCCGCGATCGGCAGCGGTCCAGTCGGCGGCGCGGTAGCTCCACCAGGTGTAGACTTTTTCCGACATCGGAATCCGCTCGCGCGCAACGTCGACCCATTCGCCATGAGCCTGCGCCGCCAGCAGCTTCTCGGTTTCGATCGGCGTATGCGACACGATCTTCAGAAGCTGCTTGTGCGACCAGACGTCGTTCTCGTGTGGCGCCACGTTGAGATCGCCGACCAGAATATGCCGGTCATCGCCGCGCGGATGCAGCGGTTCGCAGGCCTTCATCTCGTCGAGAAATCTGAGCTTGTGATCGAATTTCGGATTGAGCACGGGATCGGGAATGTCGCCGCCGGCCGGCACGTAGAAATTATGCAGCACCAGCGGTTTTGCGAGTTGCGCCTTTTCGCCGATGGAAACCGAGATGTGACGCGAATCGACCTTGTCGCAGAAGGTGCGGATGTCAGTGCTTTCGAACGGCAGCTTCGAGACGATGGCGACGCCGTGATAGCCCTTCTGTCCGTTCAGCGCGACATGTTCATAGCCGAGGCGCTTGAAGCGCTTCAGCGGGAAGGCATCGTCGATGCATTTGGTTTCCTGCAGGCACAGCACATCCGGCCGCGCCGACTTGAGAAACTTGGCGACGAGGTCGATGCGCAGGCGCACCGAGTTGATATTCCACGTTGTCAGGGAGAAGCGCATGAGAACCGAGTCTTACCACGGTTCGCAACGTTGTTTCTCGCTCTCCACAGGGAAGAATGCAGGGAAGGACGATGTGGAAGCGGCGCGGCTCAGTTGGCCGGCGTGAAGTAATTGGTGAAATCGATCTTGAACAGGCTCGGATCGACCTTCTTGGAGGTGTCCAGGTTGTAGACCGCGACCGTCGTGTCATAGCCCTGCGGGTCCGTCACCGTCCATTGCTTGAGCTGGCCGTCCTTGGCACCGACCATCAGCATCAGGCGGCTGGTGCCGATCAGCGCCTGCTTCTCCTCGATCGTGACGCTGACGAAGACGTCGTCTGCGGTAACGCTGACGACATTGGTGTCCTTCAACAGGTCGATTCGATCCGACAGCAGGAAGCGCAGCGGCGTCTGCGACAGCGGATAGATATCCTGGGTCGCGAGCTTCTTGTCGCGCACTGCCAGTGACGATCCGTCGGCGATGATCGCGATCGGGCTGGCATCATATTCGAAACGGACCTTGCCCGGTTTCTGGATGTAGAAGTCGCCCTTGGTCTTGGTGCCGTCGGGCCCGACCTGGACGAAATTACCGACCAGCGTCTGCAGCGAGGACAGATAAGAGCTTACCTTGGCGGCCTGCGCTTTCTGGTTGGCATCGAAGGTCGCGAAAACATTGGCGGGAACATTGCGGCGCGGATCCGGGATCACAGGATTTGGCGGCGCCTGGGTCGTCCCCGTCGTCACCGGCGACTTGTCCTGCGCGCTCAACTGCACGCCGCCGTCACGCGTCTTGGGCGCGGGCTTTGGAACCGGAACGGCTTGCGAGAACACCGGTGTTGCAGAGACCGCGACGGACGTCGCGATCAGCAGCGCCAGTCCGTAGCAAAAGCCGCGATGGGTAGATGGTTCTGTCATTCGATATTCGGATCTCTATTCAACGCGACACGATCTAGCGAATCTTGATCTGGCGAATCTTGATTTAACCAGTATTGCCGCTTGCGGTGCTTTTATCGCGTTTTCGACCAAAGAAGGTATCGTTTTTCCGTGAAAATCGTTACGCCTGACCTGGTTCTGGCAGGGCCTAGAAGCTGTTGCCTTCTTCTTCCTCGATCAGAATTTCGCGCTTGCCGGCATGATTCGCCTGGCCGACGATGCCTTCGAGTTCCATCCGCTCCATCAACGACGCGGCGCGGTTATAGCCGATTTGCAGCCGGCGCTGAATGTAGGAAGTCGAGGCCTTGCGGTCGCGCTTGACGATCGCGACGGCCTGCGAGAACAGGTCGCCGCCGCCTTCGCTGCCGCCCATGCCGGTGGCGTCGAATACTGCGCCGTCCTCCTCGGTCGGCTCCTCGGCCGTGACCGCTTCGAGATATTCCGGCTGCCCCTGCGTCTTGAGATGGCGCACCACCTTCTCGACTTCCTCGTCGGAAACGAAGGGGCCGTGGACGCGGCTGATGCGTCCGCCGCCCGCCATATAGAGCATGTCGCCCTGGCCGAGCAGTTGCTCGGCGCCCATCTCGCCAAGGATGGTGCGGCTGTCGATCTTCGAGGTGACCTGGAACGAGATGCGGGTCGGGAAGTTCGCCTTGATGGTGCCGGTGATGACGTCGACCGACGGACGCTGGGTCGCGAGGATGACGTGCAGGCCGGCGGCACGCGCCATCTGCGCCAGCCGCTGCACCGCGCCTTCGATATCCTTGCCGGCCACCATCATCAGGTCGGCCATTTCGTCGACGATGATGACGATATAGGGCAGCGGCTCGAGGTCGAGCTTTTCTTCCTCGTAGATCGCCTTGCCGGTTTCCTTGTTGAAGCCGGTATGCACCGTCCGCGTCAGGTCCTCGCCCTTGCCCTTGGCTTCGAGCAGCCGCTGGTTGTAGCCGTCGATGTTGCGGACGCCGAGCTTGGCCATCTTCTTGTAGCGCTCTTCCATCTCGCGCACGGCCCATTTCAGCGCGACCACCGCCTTCTTCGGATCGGTCACGACAGGCGTCAGCAGATGCGGAATGCCGTCATAGACGGAGAGTTCGAGCATTTTCGGATCAACCATGATCAGGCGGCACTGGTCCGGCCGCAGACGGTAGACCAGGCTGAGGATCATGGTGTTGATGGCGACCGATTTGCCGGAGCCGGTGGTGCCGGCGATCAGCATATGCGGCGTGCGGGCGAGATCGATGATGATGGATTCGCCGCCGATGTTCTTGCCGAGGCAAAGCGGCAGCTTGGCGGACGACTCGTCCTTGGCGGTCAGCAGTTCGCGCAGATAAACCTTTTCACGATGTATGTTCGGCAATTCGATGCCGATGGCATTGCGGCCGGCGACCACGGCGACGCGCGCTGACAGCGCGCTCATCGAGCGCGCGATGTCGTCGGAAAGACCGATCACGCGCGAGGACTTGATGCCGGGTGCGGGCTCGAGTTCGTACAGCGTTACCACAGGTCCGGGGTTGGCCTTGACGATCTCGCCGCGGACACCGAAATCCTGCAAAACGCCTTCAAGGGCGCGCGAATTGGCTTCGAGTTCTGCCTTGCTGAGCGGCTGACGATCCGACGCCTTGGGCGCCGTCAGGACCGAGACCGAAGGCAGCTCGAACTTGTCGGATTTGCGCGCGGCGGCACGCGGGGCTGCCTTCTTGCGCGGCGCGCGGGCGGGGGCTTCCTCTTCCTCGTCTTCTTCCGCGTCTTCGTCGTCGACTTCTTCTTCGTCCTGCGGCGCCAAAGTCGGCGCGGCGCGGCCGCCCAGGCTTGGTTCCTGGCGTTCAAAGGACAAGGTGCGGGGCTGCGGCGCGCTGGCGACCAGCGAGCGGTAGGCGGTGGCGAACAGCCAGGCCAGCCGCGCCTTGGTGCTCATCAGGGCGTGAAACACCCAGCCCAGCTGCACTGAACTGCGATCGTCTTCTTCCGCGAACGGGGTGTCGTCATCCTCGATCGGCGTCAGTTCCTCGTCGCGCGGGCGCGAACCCCAGCCGCTCGCAAAAAGGAAGGCTGCGAACATCGCCACAAACAGGATGATGCCGAGCACCAGCCGATAGGTAAAACCGGCGGGGCCGAATACAACGGCCGGCGCGCGCACCAGCGCATCGCCGACGACGCCGCCAAGTCCGGTCGGCAGCGGCCATGCGCCGCCATGCGGCCAGCAGCTGGCAAAGCCGGCCGCGATCACGGTGCAGAGAATCCAGCATCCGAGCCGCAGCGCCTCGCGGTCGAACGTGCGATGGGTCAGCATGCGCCAGCCCCACACCGCGACCGGAAGCACCAGCATGATCGCGCCGAGGCCGAGAATCTGCATCAGGAGGTCGGCGCCGATCGCGCCGGGATAGCCGACGATGTTGCGGATCGCGCGCGAGGTCGCATGGCTCAGGCTCGGGTCCTGTACCGACCATGTCATCAGCGCGGCTGCGACCACACCGGACAGGGCGATCAGGCCGAGCCCGGTGAATTCGCGCAACCGCCTTGCCAGGGCGTCGCGGATTGCTGCCGGCAGGTGGCCGACCAGGGGGATGACACGTTCGATCGCTGGCATGCTCATGGGGCCCTGCGACTAATCCAGAATTTCGACCAGCCGGTGCAACGCCTCGGCCGTTGATTCACTGTCGGAGACCAGCGCGAGGCGGATGTATCCCGCGCCGGGATTGAAACCGTCGTCCTGCGGTCGCGACAGATAGCTGCCGGGAATCACCCGGACGCCGGCATCGCGGTAGAGTTTCACGGCCGCGGCTTCGTCGCCGCCGCGATCGGAGACGTCGAGCCAGACGCAGAAGCCGCCGGCCGGCCGCACATAGCCGTAGCGGTTGCCGAGGATCTGGTCGGCGAGATCGAACTTGATGCGGTAGAGCCGTCGATTTTCCTCGACATGCGCTTCGTCGCCATAGGCGGCGACCGCGACATGCTGCAGCGGCACCGGCACTTGCGGGGCGGCGACGTTGCGCAGCTCGTGGAAGGCCGCGAGAAATTTCTTGTCGCCGGCGGCAAAGCCGACGCGCATGCCCGGCAGGTTCGAGCGCTTCGACAGCGACTGGAACGCAATGACATTGGTGAAGTCGGGTCCGGCGCATTCCAGCGCGCTGCCCGGCGCCTGCCTGGTGTAGATTTCCGAATAGCATTCGTCGCTCAGGATCATGAAGCCATGGCGGTCGGCGAGCTTCTTCAACCGAGCAAAATAATCGCGCGAGGCGACCGAGCCTTGCGGGTTGGCGGGCGAGGCGATGAAGATCGCAACCGTCCGCGCCAGCGTCGCGTCGTCGAGCCTGTCGATATCCGGCAGGAATCCGTTGGCGAGCGTGGTCGGAAGATAGATCGTCTCGCATCCGGCCGCGCGGGCGCCGGCGCCATAGGCCGGATAGAACGGGTTGGGCACCAGGATCGCAGGCTTGCCGCGGCGCGCGCCGACATAGCGGGAGGCGGTGATTGCCGCGAAAAACAGCCCCTCGCGGCTGCCGTTCAGCACCAGGATTTCGCTCTCGGGATCCATCGGTCGCGGCAGCTGGAACCGGGTCGAAAGCCAGCTCGCCGCGGCCCGCCGGAACGGCTCAATGCCCTTGGCGATCGGATAACGGCCGAAATCGGCGATATGCTTTGATAGCACCGGGCCGACAAAGCTGGGTACGGGGTGCTGCGGCTCGCCCAATGACAATGTAATCAATGGCTTAGCCGGCTGATAGGGAGCCAGAAGCTCGGCCGTCCGCGCAAATGGCGAACGCTCGGCCTGACCGGCAGCAGAAACGCTGCCGGCGCCCTGCGCCACGCCGGAAGAGGCGGTCATTGCCATGTCTGAAACGCCAGCACTTTCAAAAGCGGTCGAGGAATCCAGGTGCCCCCCGGAAACCGATCAAACCACCATAGATACGGCGAGGTTAAGACGCGATTAACCAACGGATTAACGCTACCCACGAAAAGTCCCACAAAACAGCAGCTTTTGCAGCAAGTTAGAAAGCGCGACCATTGAGGATTAGCTCCGATTAGCCCAGTTTCCCTTGGTTGGTCCCTTGGTTGGGAGGCAACGAAAGGAGTTCATAGTGGGAACGGTCCATGCGTTGCCTGCCGGTAAATTTGAGCGTCGCCGCAGAATAAAACTCACCGAAACGGTGATAGCCAAGCTTGCACCCGGCGAGCGGATTTACGACGATTCTTCTGTTCCCGGCTTTTTTGCTGTCGGCACCAAGGCCGGCTTCGTGAGCTTTAGGGTCATTGCCGACCTGCCTGCAGCGTCTCGCCGATGGGGGCTCCCAAAGAAGTCGATGGAGCGAGTGGTCGGCCGATGGTCCCCCAAGCGGCTGCCTGGAGAGATCACTCCGAAGGCCGCCCGCACGCGTGCCAGTGAAATGGTCGCCAAAATAAAGCGGGGGGAGGATCCCGTTCCTCGCCACACGACCGCTCCAGTGACGGGTTGGACGATTCTGCAAGCTTGGCATCAGTATCGGGATTCGTGGCTCGCCAAAGAGAATGCGAGCCCTGCAACGGTCCGCACGTACGAGATGAACTTTAAACGACTTCCGCCGAAATGGCACTCTCGTCCAATTCGCGAGATGATTGAAGATGTCGCGGGTCTACAGAAATTGCATTCTGACATCCGAGTTGCTGTCATTCAAAAGGTCAAAAAAACCAGATCGAAGCCGACGGAAACGACCGGCATGAACTCCGCAGACGCGACTCTCAACTTTCTCTCGATTCTTTCCAACTACGCACGGGGAAAAGACCCATCACTACCGGCCTGGATCTCAAGGGCGGTTGATAAGCACGGTAAGCGCAGCCGCGAGGATAAGGGTATGGGTCTCTCGGATCTTCCTGAGTGGTGGTCAAGCGTGAAGACGGTGCGCGATCCGATCAAGCGAGAACTTGCTCTATTTATGCTGATGTCTGGTTTGAAAGAAAAAGACGCGCTGACGGCCAGTGTCGATCACCTCAGCGAAACTGAAATGAATCTGTTCGTACCGACGCCCAAAGGGCACCGCAAAAATAAACCGGGACGCGATCGTGCCTTCACACTACCGATTACTGTTCCGATGCTCGCGTGTATCCATCGGGCTCGGCTGCGTTGGACCATACTAAAACGCGATCCTTCCCATTATTTGTTTCCATCTGTGCAAAGCGAAGCCGGTCACTTTTCCAATTCCGTCCTGGAGCACAAAGGTCGTCGCTTTAAATCGGGCCACGCGCTAAGACACACGTTCATGAACGTCGGACCAGAGGTGGGCATACTGGAAGAAATTGTCGCGCGACTTGTAAATCACAAACCCACGTCGATAACCGGGCGTTACGTCGACCCGAAGAAAACGCCAACATCTCTGCGCGAAGCTATGGAGCGCATTTCAACAGCTGTTATGAAGGAGATAAACCTGTGACGGCTGCGATCGAGGACATCTTAGATCTTTTGGAATACTACGAGATCAATAGGGGTAACTCCCTTTCGATCGATCGCATGCCATGGCTTGCCTCAGAGCGAATCCAGTTTCACAAGCTTGTCCGGGATTACAACGAAGGGGAGTCGAGGCTTGAAGCACCGGGGCCTTCGGGCAAATTCGGAAAGACCCACAATGAACTACGGAAGCTACAGAGAAAATTGCGCGAAGCCATCGCAGTGATGGTCCATCAACACAATGATCTAGCGTTCGGCGTTGTGCTAGACGATGGTAAAGTCCTTCGCGTAACGCGAGGTACGCAAAATCTCAAGACGGTCGGTCTCGCTATAGTTAACGCGCCGGCCCTTGCGGGCGCTAAAGTTTGATACTATAAGTTGAGCCGCACTAACGATATTGTCGGCGAACTTGTCGGCGAACTTGTCGGCGAAACTTGTCGGTAGCTTGGGGCGGGGTTTTACCCCCACATCGCGACTGTGCCATTCCCTTAAACCAAGGGAGTGGCTTGCGCGTTTTTTGCACAAACTCTCCCGGTTGAGCAGCAAAACTCGAGCGCCACTCCCTCTTCCGAGGAGGTGGCTATGCCCCTAGCGCGATATCAAACCAAAGGCCGACGTGCAGAGATCGACAAAGGTTTCTCGCATGACAGTTTTGCCGAAGATCTAATCAGCACTGATGAGTTATCACGACGGCTGGGCGTACACCCGCTGACGCCGGTCATCTGGCGACGTCAAAACAGAGGGCCAAAATGGCTCGCTGCGCCCGATGTAAAACTCGTTCGTTATCGATGGGGTGATGCGCTTTCTTGGCTTGAATCGAACAGTAAGAATGCAAAGAGGGGTGAACGGTCATGACCCAACCTCTCTCAAGAAATTATGACACAGACAAGAGTGCAAGGTTTCTGAAACGGCGCGTCCCCTATCCGGTGCTTACCGCGGTCCGAGTCGATCGGGCGACCGGACAGCGTGGCGCAGTGGAGACGAAGTCGTGGCCGAGCTTCCACACGGACTCGAAGGAGGAAGCCGACTGTTGGGCGTGGATTGAAGCGCGGCAAGGCAAGGCGAACATATATTATTCGGTCAACGAGGTTATCAATGCGACCGCTACCAAGGCGTCGCGTGAGAACATTGCTCGCATGGTCTCCTTCCACGTGGATCTTGATCCCCGGGTGAGTGAGGATCAGGACGACGCAGTGAAGCGGCTTACCGAGCTCTTGAAGGCCTACGATAAGCCGCCGACGTGGATCATTCCATCTGGTGGTGGTGTCCAAGGTATTTGGGACCTCAAGCCCGGGGAGTATCTAGAGATCGGCGGCGACCTCGCAATTGCCGAAGACGTCAAACTCTACAACATACAGCTGGAGCGAGACCTCGGTGGTGACTCGTGCCATAATATTGATCGCATCATGAGGTTGCCTGGGACAGAAAACTGTCCCGATGCGAAGAAGCGCACCAAGACGCCGCCGCGGCGCTACGCTCCGGCGTACGTGCTTGAGTACAGTGACCGGCTCTATTCGCCTTCGGAGTTCATGAAGGCGGCCAAGGTCGCGGAGACAACGCAATCTACGCCGGCCGCTGCGCCTCGCACGGCCGTCAAGGTTGATATTCCCACTAACATCTCCCGCATCATCAGTCTGGACGACGTGCCGGAATTGGAAAAGCTGAAGCCATGGGTCAAGCGCGTCATCCATGAGGGCTCTGATCCGATGGGTGAGAAGTCGTGGCAGTCGCGCTCTGAAATGGTTTTCGCCGTAGCATGTGAATTTGCGCGAAATGATGTTCCTGACGGAATCGCGGTATCAATTTTCACAGACCCGGACTTCAAGATCTCCAAATCAATTCTGGAAAAAAAGAACGTGCAGCGCGAGGTCACGCGAGTCATCTCCCGGGCCCATGAGTTCGCGTTGGACCCTGACCTCGCTGAGGCGAACGCCAAGCATGCCGTCGTTGAGTTGGGTGGAAAGGTGCTTGTGCTCACGTGGAAAAGGAGTGAGACCGATTCGGCCGTCTTGGTCCCCGTTTATATGGGCTTCGAGCACTTCAGGAATAAGTATTTCAATCGTGTCAAAGAAGTTGATGCTATTGACGCTAAGGGCCAACTTTACAACAAGAAAGTGAAGTTTGCGAACTGGTGGCTTGGTCATCCCAACCACACGCAGTATGAGGGCGTACGGTATATTCCTTATGATGATCGCGACGTGGTGGATGGCAACTTGAACCTATGGAATGGTTTCGCGGTTCCGGCGATAATGGGCGACAAGCACCTTTCATTGCTGGAGCATGCCAAGCGAAATCTCTGCCGTAACGATGAAGAGCACTTCAGGTACTTGATCGGATGGTGCGCACATGCGGTGCAACGGCGCAACCAAAAATCCGGCGTCGCTCTCGTGCTGCGATCCGAAGCGGAGGGTACCGGCAAAGGAACCTTCATCACGACAATCGGCAAGCTGTATGGAAAGCACTACAGGCACGTGACGCAGCCCGACCATTTGGTCGGTAAATTCAACGCCCATCTTCAGTCTTGCTCCTTCGTATTCGCGGATGAAGCTTTCTTCGCCGGCGACCGCAAGCATGAAGGTGTGCTTAAGACAATAATCACCGAAGACGAGATTCTTGTGGAACCAAAGGGTGTGGACATTATGTCTGTGCCAAACTTTATGAACGTTGCGATAGCTTCCAACTCGCGCTTCGTCATACCCGCTGGTCCCACCTCCCGACGCTTCTTCGTACTCGATGTGGCTGAAGACAACCTGCAGGATACTCCCTTCTTCGCCAAGATTCGCGAAGACCTCGCCGACGGCGGACGCTCGCACCTTCTCCACTACCTCCTGAACTATGACCTCACGGGTTTTGATGTTCGCAAGTTCCCGGTCACCGACGCGCTAAGGGAACAGCGTGCGATGACCCGCAAGGGCCTGGACGCTGTGGTGGAGCAGATCGCCCACAGCGGCGTATTGCCGTGCGGGCATCACCGCTACCCCGAACGTGCGATCACCACCGGCGTCAGGCTCCGTGAGACCTTCTGGACGTGGTGCAAGGACAGCGTGCCGGACCTCAAACACTGGACGGCGGAGGCCATGTTCTCCGTGATGAAGTCGGCATGGGATTGCGAGCGCAAGACCTCCAACGGTGCCGGTTACATCTCATTCCCGCCGCTTGCCAAGCTACGTAAGGCGTTCGACGCTCGCCATGGGAAGCAGGATTGGAGCGACGGCCCGACTACGTGGCAGGCCGCCACCGTGCTTGTGGAGGTCGACCCCGCTTCGGCTAAACCGCGCAAAGCAGTGAACCAAGAAGACATTCCGTTCTAACCGGACTTGTTTGCTGCTGGCCCAGTGCACCCTCGGCAGGGCGCCGAAATCATCCCATGATCGAACTCGCCCTGTCGTAGCCCGTTGAAGGTACTTCCTTAGAGCGGCTTAGAGCGTAAAGTACGGGCTTCGAAATAAATAGCTGGTCAACCGAGAGGTGGTGGTGCCATTCAGAATTGAATACGTTTCCGGCGGACTGTATTTGCTCACTCTTCTAACTCTAACTCACCCTGGTTCAAAAGAATCAAGTAGTTATCGCGGGATGAGGACTACCCTTTCGCATTCTCTTTCCGGCACAGTTAGGCTTGGGAATGGTTGCAGGAGGTTTCGTGCCTGACGCTCCACGCGCGCGCGCGCGGGGAAAAGATGCTTGGTCGGGGGGCCGGCTAGTGACGCTTCCCCTGGGCTTATGGGCGAGCTGTTAGGCACACGAGGATCCCAGGCCCGCGCGGTGTATGCCTCGTATATGTTTGTCTTAATCGAGTGAAAGTCGATTTTCCCGTGCGGCCCCGGTAGATCCTGAGCGCGCCGACGGGTTCTGATGAAAAACCAAGGAGGAACCAAGGGCATCCTGTCCATTAGGTTCTGGCTGGCGCCAAGACCCCTACGACTGGTTCTAGCGCAATGCGGCCGGTCACGGACACGTCTACTCCTGCGGTGCAAAGCTATCTACTTCGATCTATCGTCGATCGAGTGGGCTGTAGAGCTAGTCGTCTTCTAGATGAGATTTGCTGTGTCGATGCACGGTGGGCCTGCTGCCGCCTGGCTTTATCAGTTTAGGGGTATTGCTGCGGTTTTCCGCCACCATCACGCGCCAGCGGGCCACACGCTCCAGGTTGAGTATGCCGCCGCATATCGCCGCGCTGACCGCGCAGCCCGGTTCGTGGGCGTGCGTGCAATCGCGGAACCTGCAGAGTGGGGCGAGCTCGGTGATTTCTGCGAACAACTCATCGATACCCGCGGCGGCGTCACTGACATGGAGCGTCCGCATTCCTGGCGTATCGATTACCCAGCCACCGCTCGACATCGCATGAAGTGAGCGGGAGGTGGTTGTGTGGCGGCCTTGAGCGTCATGCTCTCGAATGCTTCCGGTCTGTTGAAGCTGGTCCGGTGCCACACCCGCCAGCGCGTTGACCATGGAGGATTTCCCAACTCCCGATGAGCCGACCAGCGCCACCGTCTGTCCTTCACCGCACCAGGCATGCAGATCACCTGCGGCGTGACCATTACGCGGATTGCAGACTATCACCGGCAGCCCACGTTGCAGAGCAATTGCTTGCTCAAGGTATGACCGAGCATCCTTGGTAAGGTCGGCTTTGGTTAGTAAAATCACCGGCGTGATGCCGGCTTCATTGGCCAGTGCCACATAGCGTTCCAGCCGGGCCACGTTGAACTCCGCGTTGCAGGATGTGACGATAAACAACGTGTCGATGTTGGCGCCGGCGAGTTGAGGCGCCGCATTCCCCTCGGTGCGCCGCTGCAGCACCGTCTTCCGCGCTAGGCGGCGCTGCATCGAGAACGCCTGTGGGTCGGCGAGCACCCAGTCACCGACGGCAAAATCACCAGTGTTGCTACGAGACGGCAGCGATAGCCTGATCAGACCGACTTGCGAAATCCCGGAAATGCGCGTTCGATGGATGTTGGCGATGCGCACCGGCAGAGCGCGTGCCTCATCCGGTAAGAGTTGGTCGCCGAAGAAATCAGACCATCCCAGATCTACAAGTGATGATCCAGGCAAACCATCCGGAGGGCTCGTCACTGTAGCTTCTCGCTGAAATTCGAATTATCCATACCCACCTCCGGCCCGAGCATTTCAATAAAATTCCTATAACGTCTAAACTGTGATTCATGGCAGAGGAAATTTGCCAAATTGCAGGGCGCGCCAGCTTTGAGAGCTGTTTTCAACCTGCTGCCGTTCGTAAGTGGCACTTATTGGCGCAAAGAGATTGTTGACGTTCAAGCGCTAAATTTGGCTCACTGTAGCGGCCAGACCTAGCGGGTGATCGATTGGCGCGTCAGACCAAGACGGTGCTGGTCAGGTCTGTCGGCCGTATCTCTCGGTTACCGCCGCCGCGACGAACTTTCTGCGTGCAACGCTGCCTAGGCCCGTGGCATGAGTGGCGCACCAGTGCGGGAATGTGGTCGGGTTGATGTAAACACGCAGCACGACATGTCCATAAGCCTTGAGGCCCTGCTCCATCTCCTCGGCCATCTTCAACCATTCCTTCCAGCTCTCCGGCATCTTGTCGCCATCGTCGAAAAGCTGCAGCAACGTTGGATAATCTTCCTCCTTGATCCAAAAGGCCCCGACTGCGGGTGGCGGTTTGTCCTCGGAATTCGTCATATGTGTTCTCCCTGCAGTTACGGCCTGCCGCCGATACGATCGAGGGCGGTCAACTGCCTCGATCTGCCACAAATTAGTAATGCTTTCATTGATGATATTATCTCTGAATTAACCGCTCGTCCCGCACCTTTAAGAAGGAGTTTATTTCTCGACATTTTGATTCGCCATGCAGGTTATTGCTTCGCGAAAGTATCCATTTCTTGATTCCCAAACGCTTGCTGAACGACAGGCGTGCGATACCCTTTTGAGGGTCGGCGAAAACGAATTTTTGCTACATATGACCTCTGAAAACGACATTGAGGAAGATCGATTGGTTTGGTTCGACGGCAGAGCCGCGCTACTTTGGATCAATCAAGAGACGGAAGAATACGGGAGGGACTGGGCCTGAAGCACGCCTGCCCTTCTGCGTTTACAAGTGCGCTCCTTGTCATGAGATCACGGCGGTTGAGCAATAATGGTCGAAACTCGCATTGCGCCCGCTACCGGGTGATGAAGGCCGCCAAGATCGAATACGGCGGCATAAAAATCCTTTGCAAGATCCGTGACCTTTCGGTCACTGGCGCGGCATTGGAGATTTCCGAGCGAAGCGAGAAAATCCCCGCGACGTTCAATTTGATTATACCGGATGACGGATTAAAACTGCCCTGCCATATCGTCTGGCGCACCGAGTATCGGATTGGGGTCGTGTTCAATTAGGCCGAACGGGTTCTGCTGAGTTTTACGCGCAGGGCATATAGCCCAGGACCGCAGACACAGGTAATAAATGCAGATGCCATTTTCAGTGAATGCCGACATTGAAGGTCACACGCTGACGGCGACTACGGAGACCGCGAAGGAAGCATTTGCAAAAGCGGTCGAGTGGCATGTTGCCGAACAGGTCACCGACGTCTCTATCAGCGACGGCATCAAAAGCTTCACGATTGGCGAATTTGCCTCCGCAATGGCGCTCGCGGAGATTATTCACACCCAACGCAATTCTTGATATCGAGCATTACTCCGCGCCGCGCAGTGCGATCGAAAAGGCTGCCAGTTGTGCGGTACGCTATGTCGGGGGACGAGTGCAGATGCCTGTCGCGCTTCCACGAGTTTCCGGGTGCTTATTGGTTTCGATTACAAGCATGACGTTTTAGGGCCGAAGAGCAAACGAACTGGCACCAGCCAAAGCCAAGAAGTTTAAAGTGCACCAAGAAAAATGATCGGCGTATTGGCGAATATTCACCGATGTCCCTTGAGGGGGCGATCTGCGACACGCAACCGTATCCCTCTTGAAAGCAACGGCTTTTTCTTTTTCCTTGTCTTTTTGCGAACCGAACTGACGGAAAGCCGTGGATTCCAAATCTCCCAGTTTACGAAATCATATTCGCCAGACCATGAGAGGACGACGGATCCGCACTGCTTGCAGTTGTACGCCTCGCCGAAAGGATATGGCTTTTGAAGAAGTTGTTGTGCTGCAGAGTACGTAATCTCGCAGCGAGGACAGGCAAAGAAAACGTTGATCGGCATGGGAAGCCTTATGACTGACGATTCTTGGCTCATTGCGATTCGTATATTACCGGCGACGGATCCATCGGAAAGCAAGCTCTAATCCCGTCGATCACATGATGAGGGTCTTGCGTACAGGCCTCTTCACACACACCGCTTTGAATCACCATTTTGATGGTACGGGGCGGTTGAGCGATCTCCCGTTTACGTTCAGTTCTTCAACGCTAGGTCTGCAGAGCCAATTGACCGACTCACAAAAAGACCCCGCCGACCGCCACCGGGGGAAGAGGCGGACAACGGGGTGCAGTTTACCACTCAGTAATGATGAGTATAACGACTAGCCAGCGCGGGGTTCCGATACGGCCTCGGCCACGAGACATTTACTTCCGTCTGGTAGCGTGCCGGCGTTGGAGGGTTTGCGTATGGACATCACCAGCATAGTCAGCGGCATTCTCGCCACTCGGGAGGAGACTAGACAGCTGCAACTCGCGACTGCCGTCCTGAGGCCCAGCGCCGTCGCGCAGAAAATCGCGGCCGAGACGATTTCGGCCGCGCAAGCCTCGCCCGCCAAACTTGCCCCCGGCGTCGGCGGCAATCTCGACGTTACTGCTTAGTCGGCGCGTCGTAGCGGTCCTAATACTGCGGGCGTTTCAGCAGCTCAGGTAGGCGCGAGATAGCCTTGGCTATGCGCCTCGCTTCGTCCCGCGAGAGATAGTTCTGGGCGTATTGGTAACGCCGGGCATGGAGGTCGTCACGGTGCATAACGGTGCAGATGGAGATGCAGAAGCCGCTGGCATCCTTGACCCGAAAGCCGTGCTCATCCTCTTCCATAACCCACGGCGGCGGGAACCGTCGGAGGTTGTCCATCACACCCTGCGGTGCGCAGGCGGACCATGGATTCGCTTTCCCGACGTCCAGGACTTGAATCCGTCGCGGGCTTCGAAGCTCACACAGCGACAAGAAAGCCATCACTGCGGGACATTGCAGCGGCGGGTTTTTGCTACCTACGGCGTTTTACCTTCGGGCCTGGGCGGCCTTCGCCTCCGACATTGCCTTGGCGAGTGTCGGGCACTGTTCATAATCCCCAGCTTCGCCAGCCAGCGTTCCCGCGAGCTCTCGACATGGACCGCCATCGAAGAAGCACTTCGTACTGCCGACGGCAGCGATGACCTGACACTTCGGACAATGCACCTGCATGCCGCAAGTATGCCCTAAGGAACCATGATTCTCTAGCCCACTCGCAGGCCGCCTCAACTGGCGGCCTTCCGTTTGCCCTTTCGCGGTAGGGACGCGAGTTACCTCGCGCCCCCCCGCACAGATCCGTGCGAGCCCAATTCGGGCACACGGCTCCCACCTCGGGTGTCTGACGGCGAAGCGTCTCTCTGGCCACGGATGAAGGATTCGCGGTTTCGGGAGCCAGTGTTCGGCCAACCGCCTGATCCGCTCCCAGGTCATCCCATCTTTTTGGCTCCGCCACTGCAGCGTTCGCCGCCAGAGATTGGTAACGTGGGATAGGAACGCGGACAGTGACGAACTGTTGGTCGGCACCGCGTGGTAGTTGAAGTAGCCGGTGACGACCTGCTGCAACCATCTTCCCTGCTGGGGAATCGGTTGATGCATGCGCCGTCGCAATTCCTGTTTGATGGCTTGCAGCTTTGCCCGCATTCGATCCCGCCGAGACTTCCGTTTGATTTGGAACTTGCCCCGGCGAGTTTTGCTGCAGATAAAAGTGAAGCCCAGGAAGGTGAAGGTCTCCAGTTTACCAAGCCCGCGCCGCTTGCGGCTTTCCGCCGCGAAGCGTCCAAACTCGATCAACCGGGTCTTCTCCGAATGAAGCGACAGTGCAAACTCCTGTAACCGCTTACGCATCTCGTCGAGGAAGCGACGGGCGTCGGTCTCGTGTTCAAAGCCAACAATGAGGTCGTCGGCGTAGCGCACGATGATCATATTGCCCGCAGCCTCGCGCCGTCGCCAGCGCTCAGCCCAGAGATCGAGGACGTAGTGCAAGTAGAGATTGGCCAGAAGCGGTGAGATCACCGATCCCTGCCCGGTCCCCTTGTCACTGACCGTCACGATTCCGTCTTCCAGGACGCCTGCCTTGAGCCATTTCTGGATCAGGCGGATGATACGTCGGTCGCCGACGCGGTGTTCCACAAACTTGATAAGCCACTCCTGGCTCACCATGTCGAAGAACGAACGGATGTCGGCGTCCAGTATCCAGTTCACCTTTGTGCTGGTGATCCCGACCAAGAGCGCATCCATCGCATCGTGCGTGCCGCGTCCGGGACGGAATCCGTACGAGAACCCGAGGAAATCTTCCTCGTAGATCGCGCTCAGCACCGCAGCCGTCGCCCTCTGGACGATCTTGTCCTCAAGGGCGGCGACCGCGATCGGGCGTTGCCGACCATCCGGTTTGGGTATGTAAACCCGCCGAGACGGTAGTGCCCGAATACGCTCCCCGATGGATGCGAGCATGCAGGTCCTCAAGATTGCGCTCAAGGTGCTGCTCGTAATCCCGACATGTCAGCCCATCCACTCCAGCTGCAGCATTCTTCTTGAGTTCAGAGAATGCCTCTGTGAGATGGTCAATACCGACGTGATGGAAGAGCGCGGTGAACTTCTCCTTCTTCCTTTGCCTTGCGGCTTGCCGTATGCGCTTCAGCGCCTGTGACACGGTTCCCCGGTACTGTGCCCGGCCCGTGCTTTGCTGACACACATTCCCCTTGGCCCCCGCCCTTGGCTCCACCAACTCCGCAGCCGGTTGCCCGGCTTTGTTCGTTGGCTTCACAGCTACTATTGCGGGGTCAGACTTCTCATGATCGTACATCATCGGCTACGGCTCCTCGCCTTCCCGACGCGGGCCAGTGCAGCACGCATACAAGTGCTGGCCGACCATGAGATCTCCCGGTTCCCGAACAAAGA
>JBBRSX010000053.1:0-35535 GCA_038244925.1 Hyphomicrobiales bacterium
AACAGATCGATATGGCCCGCCCCGGAGATTGTCTCGAAATTATCGAGAGTGGAGTTGCCGTTGAAAAGCGTATCGGCGGTGATCTCGTTGAGACGCGAGTCGGAAAGTTCAACTGTTCCGTCTCCAATCAGGGTGGCGTTGTCCGAAACAATCAGGCCGGCCGAGTTTGTCGATGTCCCGAGAAGGCTGATGACGCCCTCGTTGTCGATGGTGCCTTCGACACGCAGGGTGTGCCTATTTCCAACTTCAATGTTGCCGAGATTGGTAAGCGCACCGTTCGAAAGGCCGTCGAGGGTCGGACCGGGCTCACCCAAACCCTTATCGACCGCGGACTCCGACCGGATGACGCCGGTACCGGTCGTGATCAGCGTCCCGCCAGAGACGACGCTACTACTTCCAAGATCGATGTGGGAGCCATTATTCGCCTGAATGGTGCCGTGGTTTGTGACTTTTACTGCCTCAAGAAACAATCCACCGTTACTGGAGGCTTCCATCAGGCCGTCATTGACGACCTGACCCGGCGGAAGACCCAGCGAGCCCTCAAACACGAGGGAATTGATGCCGGTTGCGTTCACGGTGCCGTTGAAGTCGTTGTGGAAAGTCGCGGTGCTGGTGAAGTCGGTAAATAGATCGATTTGGCCAGATCCGGAGATCGTCTGCCCGTTTTCGAGAGTCGAGGTGCCAACGGCTGCGATGAAGTTAGTACTCGCATCCGACAGAACGACGGAGCCCGCTCCCTGGAGCGAAACATTGCCATCAACCTGCAGCGTGGTCAGCAAGCCGGCCGAGTCCAGCGTAATGGTCCCATTATTGGTCACGATGCCGCCGATCGTTCCGGAGGCTCCGTTGAAGATGACCGGCTGAATGCCGGTGCCCGGAATAAAGATATCTTGTCCTGCGACGGGCGCGCCTGGGGTGGTCCAGTTCTCGGCGTTGTTCCAGTTTTCGGGACCGTTGTCGCTCGTGCTGGTCCAGGTCTTTTCCCCAACCACCGGAATCACGAATTGGCCCGAGACATTTCCAAATCCGTCACCGACACCTCCGGTAATGAAGTCAAGTCCAACCGCGGTTTCCGTAATCGCCAGCGACGCCAACTGTGCATTGATCTGATCCAGGCTGCCGCTGAGGGTGAGGTGGTTGGTCCCGCTGCCCAGAACCGGGTTCCCGCCCAAGGTCGCGGACAATAGTCCGGTGACGTCCGACAAGATCACCACGAAAAACTCGCCGGCGGTGTTGCCGGTTTCGGACACTTTCATGAGCGGCACCGGCGTCGCAATTCCCGCAGCAGCCCTGACGTCCGAAGGCGTCGTGATCGTCGGCGCTTCGTTCACCGTGACATCTACCAAAACAACCGGTGCATTCTCGCCGTTGCTGTTGCTAGCCAACATGAAGAGCGAATCGTGAATCGTTGAGGTGTTGGTGTCGGTCAGGGTCGTCAGGTCGGCGTTGACCTGGTCGAGCGTGCCGGTGATGGTCAGCGTGTTGGCGTCGTTGTTGACGATGGTGCCGCCGCCGCCCGCAACCAGCGTCGAAGCCGACAGAACGCCGTGGCCGTCCGCAATCACGATCGAGAACGTCTCGCCCGGCGTCGTCGGATTTTCCACAAGGCTGATGCCGCTGATCGAACCGGCTTGATTAACGCCGGTCATCGCCGACGAGGGGGCGACGATCGAGAATGGCACGTTGGTGCTGGGCGTGACCGTGATCGCGATCTTGTGGTCGTCGCTGCCGCCGCGGCCGTCGCTGGTGGCGACGTCGATCTGATCAGGGCCCACGGTGTCGCCGAGAAATGAGAGCGTGGCCAGCGCCGTATTGACCTGGCCGAGCCCGCCACTGATCGTCAGTTGCTGGGTGCCGCTGCCGGCGATACTGGCGCCGCCGCCGCTGCCGGCGACGAAGGCCGACAGCAGGCCGGTGGTGTCGGTCAGCACCACCGTGATGTTTTCGCCGGGACCGCTCTGGGCATCCGGATCAGCCACGCTGATCAGGTTGGCGCCGGTAAAGGCGAATGGGGTGTCCTTGGATGCGATCTCGCTCGCAGGTGCCGTCGTCACCGGTGGCAAGTTGGCTACCACGTTGACCGCGATCTTGTGGTCGTCGCTACCGCCGCGGCCGTCGCTGGTGGCGACGTCGATCTGGTCGGCGCCAAGGCTGTTGCCGAGGAACGAGAGCGTGGCCAGCGCGGCATTGACCTGACCGAGGCCGCCGCTGATCGTCAATTGCTGGGTGCCGTTGCCGGCAATGCCGGCGCCGCCGCCGCTGCCGGCGACGAAGGCCGATAGCAGCCCGGCGGTGTCGGTCAGCACCACCGTGATGGTTTCGCCCGGGCCGCTCTGGGCATCCGGATCCGCCACGCTGATCTGATCGGCGCCGGTAAACGCAAACGGGGTACCCTTCGATGCGATCTCACTCGCCGGCACTGTCGTCACCGGTGGCAAGTTGGCTACCACGCTGACCGCGATCTTGTGGTCGTCGCTGCCGCCGCGGCCGTCACTGGTGGCGACGTCGATCTGGTCGGCACCGAGGCTATTGCTGAGGAACGAGAGCGTGGCGAGCGCAGTGTTGACCTGACCGAGACCGCCGCTGATCGTCAGTTGCTGGGTGCCGCTGCCGGTGATGCTGGCGCCGCTGCCGCTGCCGGCGACGAAGGCCGACAGCAGGCCCGTGGTATCAGTCAGCACGACCGTGATGTTTTCGCCGGGCCCGCTCGAGGCGTCGGGGTCTGCAACGCTGATCAAATTGGCGCCGCTGAACGCGAACGGGGTGCCCTTGGACGCAATCTCGCTCGCCGGCGCAGTCGTTACCGGCGGCGCGTTGTCGATGGTGAATTTGAGCGTGGAATTGATTGTCCCGCCATGGCCATCGCTGACGGTGAACGTGAACGTGTCGATTGGTTGCGACCCGGACGGCGCTCCCGCAATCGCGTCGGACATGTCGGCCGAATAGCTGTAGGAGCCGTCGGCGTTGAGCGTGAGATGACCGTATGCGCCGGCCGTGGAGACGCCGAGCGCGCCGCCGCTGATCGCCGAGATTGCGAGGCTGAATCCGCTCAAATCCGAATCGCCCGCGAGCGCTCCCGTTCCGGCCGTTCCGGCCGTGCCAGTCTTCACGCCACCCGCGACGACGGACGCGGTTTCGGTGACGACGGTCGGCAGCGGCTCGAAGATCACGTCGCCAGACGCGATGCCGCCAGTGTAGCCCTGCAGCGTGATCGTGCTCGTCGGGCTGAGCGTGATTACGGTGCTGCCGTTGCTCGTATGCGTGTCGGCCGCGAGCGCCACCAGGTCGAAAGAAGGACCGAAGCCTCGGAAGTCGAGCAGGAAATTCGTCGATGTGATGCCCGCGAGTGTGACGTTGCCCGAATTCGGCGTCACGACGAGCGTGTCGGGGTCTGGTGCAAATGTGACTTGGTAGTTGCCGCCGCCGGCGACGAACACGTCGTTGGTGTCCAACATGAATTTGGTGAACCCGCTGATGGTGTTGCTCGTCGCGGAGCCATCGATGCTGATCGTATTCGCGATGGTGTCGACCACCGCGGTTCCGGTGCTGCCGAGTTGCAGCACCAGCCGGGACTGGCCGTCGCCGATGAACGTGTTGCCGGAGAAGGTGAGATTTCCGCCAACGCCGCCGTTCAGCGTGCCGGGGACGAAGAAGCCGGCGGGTCCGATGGTGGCGACGCGCAGATTGAGCAGCAGCAGGTCGTTGCCGCTGAGTTGCGTATCGCCGGGAATGCCGGATCCGACTGTGATGACATTGTTGGTGAATGTGATCGACCCGGCGCCGTCGCTTCCCGCGGCCCCGTTCAGACCATGAGCCGGTCCGGCATTGCCGCCCAACCCGCCAGCGCCGCCCTGCCCGCCATCCGCGTTGAGGGTGAACTGCACACTCGGCGCGGTGAGCGTATCGCCGGACACCGTGGCCGAAGCGCCGCCGCCAGCCCCGCCGGCGCCACCATTCCCGTTCGCTCCGAAGCCCGCGGGCGGCGATCCGGCTGGGCCGAGTGTGCCGCCATTGCCGCCGTTGCCGCCCGATCCGCCGAATCCGCCGGTGGGTTTCTCGGTGACGAAGATCGCCGAATCGTTGAAGGCCGTGGCACCGGAGAACGTGGCCTCCGCCGGCGCGCCCGCGCCAGCCTGCGCGCCGTCAGCGCCATTGCCCGCAGAGAGGCTGCCGCCGCCGCCGGATCCCCCGAAGCCGCCCTTGCCGCCCTTGCCACCATTCGAGATGAGCTGGATCTGGAGATCGGACGTGGCGTAGCTGGTCATCGCGTTCAGGTTGGCGTTCGCGATCTCGCCAACGCCGCCCACACCGCCGATCGCGCCATCGCTTCCCAAGCTGCCCTGCGAGCCGTTCACCCCGGTGACCGCGGTGATGCCAAGCCCGCCTCGACCGCCGGCGCCGCCGACACCGCCGCTGTCGCCGCCCGCCGATCCGATGGCGGCGGCATCGACGCTCATGGTGATCGTGACAAACCCGACATAGGGGGTCGCCGCGGAGCCAAAGATATCATGGTCCATCGAGATAAGCGCCGCGCCGCCTTTGCCGCCGGCGCCGCCCTGCAGCGCTGGCGTCGTCGCCGTCGCGTTGGCACCGCCCGCGCCCGCGCCGCCATTACCGGCGGTTACCGTGGGGAAAACGCGGTTGAGACTGGGCTCGAGCGAAAAATCCGTATTGCTGTAGGGCGAGAGTGAATCGATGGCGTTCCCACCGTCGCCGCCATCGATATTGCCGCTCGCGGAACCTGCGGCTCCGTTTGCGCCGGTCACCTGAGCGTCGAACGCGGTAAAGTCCACACTCATCACTAACTCCAATCGCTGCGCGTTGGGTGTAATGGAGGCTGAAAATCGAGCGGAGTCGGCGCGCTTCTCGTCAAAAATTCAATCATTACAACCGTCTAGTTGTAGTGAAATTCGCGCGGTGCAATGCGCAAACCTTGCCAGCTTTCTGCGGCTGGTCAACGTCGATATTTTTTTCTTTCTAGGAATATTCTTCGTGAAATTTGAGTCTAGGCATCCTCAGTTTTATGAAATGCACCACCGGGTCGACGGCACCCAGTTTAGCTTTGGGGTCATTTATAGGAAGTTGGGGTTGGTCGGTGAAATATCCGATCGGCCTTGGGACACGAACATTGGCCGCGTGACCGCCACGTCCGTTTCGTGGTCTCGGGCAAGCCGATGGAACGGGATAGTAGGCCGGCGTACGGTGGGCTACCCTCGATATACGTGGAGAAGGTTCGATCACAGTTCCTCTCCCTCCGCCAAATCTACGCCAGAGCGCGATGTGCTAGCCTGCAGCTTCCGGCGACCGATCCGGTGCGCGGTCGCCATTAAGAATTTCGGATATGGATGAAATCGTCTTTCGAGAAGTAGTCCGCGAAACCTGGTCGGATTTTGTGAGCCTCTTTGAGAGCCGCGGCGGCCCAAAAAGCTGCTGGTGTATGGTTTGGCGATCAACTGCCGCTGAGGCAAAGAAGCCCGACGGCGCAAACCGCCGTGCAGCGATGAAATCCAGAATAGACGCCGGCGTGCCGATCGGGATTCTCGGCTATTGTCGCGGCGCAGCCATGGCTTGGTGCTCGATCGCTCCTCGACCCACGTATCGTCCCCTCGGAGGCATGGAGGCTGCAACCGCCGAAACAGTCTGGTCTCTGGCCTGCTTCTTCATCAAGCGCGAATTTCGTGGACAAAGGCTTGTGGACCAAGTTCTTCGCGCGGCGGTCGAGCATGCCGCGCGTAATGGCGCTACGATCGTTGAGGCCTATCCTGTCGATGCGGATTCCCTGAGCTATCGCTTCATGGGATTTGTCGAAACCTTCAGCAAAGCTGGCTTTCAAGAGGTCGGACGCGCCGGCCAGCGTCGCCACGTTATGCGTCTTCCTATCGCTCCCGCACTCAAGCAAGAAATACCATAGAGCTACAGCGTAGACATAGTGCGCATCTTCATCGTTCGCGGCCCGCCACCCGCCTCCGCTTCGGCGCGGCGAGCCGCGATGAAGCGGTAGAGAAGCGAGTGTCTCGCCATAGCTGCGAATCAGCGACGGCGGACTGGCTCGAACTTTCTCCATTCTCTCCGCCAGCCCCGCGCGCCACGTCCTACTCCTTCACGGTTTCTCGCAGCACCTTGATCCCCACCGCGAGCGCGCTTTGCATCAAGAGGGTGTCGACGCCGTAGGCGATCATGCGAAAGCCTTTTGCGCGGAAATCGCGCGCCCACTTCTCGTCGCCGGCCAGAAAGCCCGGCGTCTTGCCGTGTTTTTTGCAGGCATTGATCAGGCTGTCGACGGCGGCATGGAACTTCGGATGGTCGAACTGCCCGGGGATGCCGAGGAAGTTCGTCAGGTCGTAGTGCCCTAGCCAGACCACATCGATGCCATCGACGGCTGCGATGGCATCGACGTTCTCGATACCCTCCGCGGTTTCGACCAGCGCGATCACCATCGTGCGCGCGTTGGCCTGATCGATCTTGTCCTTTTCGGATCCGCCCGAGTAATCATCATGCGCCGCGACATTGAACGTCGCGCCGCGCCGGCCCGCCGGCGGATATCGCGTGCAGTCAACGATCGCTTTTGCCTGTTCAGGCGTTTCGACCATTGGCACCATGATGCCCATGGCGCCAATGTCGAGCGCGCGTGCGACGTGATGATAGTCGCCCGAGGGAACGCGCACGAGAGGCACCAGATCGAGTCCGCGGCAGAATGCGAACTGTGCCTTGATGGTTTCGAAGCCGACGCCCGAATGTTCCATGTCGTAGAGAATGAATTCGGCGCCTGCCTCGCGACAGATCGCTGGGTAGCCGGGCGTGAAGAACTCGAACGTCATCGTTCCGAACGCACAGCCGCCGGCTGCGAGTCGGGGTTTCAAAGGGTTTGCACGCACTGTATTTCCCCCGCACTGTGGATTGTAGTTTCGCTGGCTGATAAGTCGAGGGAATTCAATGCTAGGGGTTGGAATTCTGGGCGCGGGATTTTTCGGTGCCTATCACGCGCGCGCGAACATGATCGCATCAATGTATTGAAGCGGTCACGATGCTGCACTCGATCACAAGTGAAGGCGTTCGATTGACCTTACGCCGGACAGCATCCGTGACGTGCGCGTGGTCGTTAGCGGATTTTGCGATAATCAAATTGTGCCGCTGATTTGCCCGACGTGTCAACTGTCGGGCCATCGTCGGTTGCAGCGCCCGCCGGCTACTTTGCATGGGGTTGTTTTCGATATTTTTAGTGCGAACCACTGGAGATGTCGAAAATTCCTTATCTTTCAATGAGAGTTGACTGATATTCTCGCTGCCATAGGCCTTCGCCCGGTGCTAATCGAACTTCTCGGAGAGACGACCCGTGGACCAGAAAATCAACAATGACGCGCTCGACAAGCTGAAGGTCCGCATTCAGGCATTGCGCGCCAAGACCATCGACAATGGTTGTACCGAGGACGAGGCGCTGTCCGCGGCCGCCAAGGTCGCGGAATTGCTCGATCGCTACGACCTGTCGCTGACCGACGTCGAGCTGCGCGCGGCGTCGTGCGAGCGGCGCGTCTATGAGACCCATCGCAAGAAGCGAATTCCAATTGACGACTGCGTCGGCGCGATCGCTCATTTCTGCGATTGCCGGGTCTGGCGCGAGAAGGATGCGGCCGGAGAGAGCATCTATGTCTTCTTCGGCCTGCGTCCGGATATCGAGGTCGCGCATTATCTGACCGAACTGATCGATGCCGCGGTGCGCGCCGAACTCGGCCGATTCAAGACGTCGGCCGATTACGGCCGGTTGCGGCACCAGGAGCGGCATCTGGCCAACGCCTCCTTTGCGCTCGGGATGGTGGCTTCGATCGCGGACAAACTGACGGCGATGAAGGCCAGTCGCGATCAGGTCAACCACAGCACGGGCCGCGGCCTGGTTGTGCTCAAGACCTCGGTGGTCGATGCCGAATTCGACAAGCTCGACATGAAGCTGCGGACATCGCGCAGCAGCAGCCGGATGGTGTCGATGATGGCCTATGAAGCCGGTGGTGCGGCCGGCGTGTCGCTGGCCATCAATCCCGGCATCGACGAAGGGCCGCCACGGGCAGGGGCGAAGCGCAACTGAACCCGGTGAGGGGAAGGTTCGGCGCCATCATTCGAAGAGGTCTCGTAATGAAAAGAAGTCTTGGACTCCGGTTGCAGGCCAAAATATGCTCGCCTCGATCTCGCAGAGGGCCGGTCATGAAATTCCGCGTTATTGCAATCGCAGCGTTGTTGGGTGCGATTTTTGTCTATTCAAATGCAGAGGCGCGCGGACCCTACGGTTCAATCGGCGTCGGAAACTGGAAGGGTGGGGCCTACACCAACGACCAGACCGGAGCGTTTACGCACTGTTCGGCGGGCACCCAATACACCAGCGGCATCTATTTCATGGTGATGATCGATAGCAGCGGGGGATGGAGCCTCGCTTTTGCTCACGACAAATGGTCGCTGAAAACAGGGGAAGCTTTTCCGCTCACCCTCACCTTCGACGGTCAGCAGCCTTTCAATGTTCACGGAGTCCCGATCGCCGAAAAGCTGGTCCGGGTCCCCATGCCGATCACTTCATCGCTGATCACCCAGTTTCGAAAAGCGAAAGCCATGACGGCCTATACGCAAGGGCAGCTTTTCCAGTTCAATCTCGACCAGACCGCGCAATTATTGCCGGTGCTGGTGAACTGCGTCGCCAGGATGAAACAAGGCGGCATGGCCAATGCGGGGGACTTTGCCGTTCCTGTTGCCAAGCCTGCGGTCGCGACCGCACCGGCGGCGCCCGGTTCTCAACCGGCGAAGGCCGACAAGCTGTTCGACCAGACCGGCACCGGGTTTCTCGTGAGCACGAACGGACACCTCGTGACCAATCAGCACGTCGTCGACGGATGCGTCGGAGATATTCAGGGTAACCTGACCGGCGAGGCGACCGCCAATCTGCGTCTGGTTTCCAGCGATGAAACCAATGACCTTGCGCTGCTGCAGGCGCCCGGCTCGTTCAAGGAGGTCGCGAAAATCAAGGACAAGGCAGTTCAGTCCGGCGACAGCGTCGTAGCGATCGGCTTTCCGTTCCATGGATTGCTCACGTCCGATTTCACGGTCACGACCGGCATCGTCAGCTCGCTCAGCGGCATCCTGAACGACACCCGTTTCCTGCAGATCAGCGCCGCGGTGCAACCCGGCAATAGCGGCGGCCCGCTGCTGGCCTCCAGTGGAGACGTCGTGGGCGTGGTCGCGGCAAAGCTGAACGGGCTGAAGTTCGTGAAGGCGACGGGAAATATCCCGGAAAACATCAACTTTGCCATCAAGACGGGTGCCTTGCGCGATTTTCTCGATAACAGCGTGGTGCCCTACCAGATTTCCAACGCCAAGACGGAGCTGAAGACGGCAGACATCGCCCGCAACGCAAGGGCGTTCACCTTCTTGATTTCCTGCAAGGCAAAAGCCAAGACCGAGACGGCGAAGAATTAAGCTGGCTCCCCACTAGTCATCCCCCGTATCTCCCGCGTAAGTAACCGGGATGGAAGCCAAGCCTGTCGCGTCGCCGCGAGCGAAGTTCAGTGTGGCCGCGGTGCGCGGCGATGTCGTAGCCGGGCTGGTGTCCTCGACGCTCGCCGTTCCCCTGGCGATGGCGTTCGGCATGTTCGCCTTCGTGACGCTGGGCGACGAGTATTTCGCCTATGGCGCGATGGCGGGGCTGCTCTCGGCGGTCATTGCCGGCGTGGTCTGTGTCGTGCTCGGCGATCGCTCGACGCGCCTCTATGCGCCGCGGATCACCACCACGTTCTTCCTTGGGCTGCTGCTTTATTCCCTGCTGCATCGCGAGACCGCGGGCGGCAGCACGCCTGGTGTGCCCGCGACGCTGCTGGTGTTCTTTGCCATCATTCTGCTCGGTGGTGTTTTTCAGGCGCTGTTCGGACTGGTGCGGCTGGGCACGCTGATCAAGTTCGCGCCGCATCCGGTCATGGCCGGTTTCCAGAACATGGCGGCGGTGCTACTGTTCCTGGTGCAGCTCGGCAACGTGCTCGGCTTCGAGCATAATGTGCGCTTCACGCACGTGTTCGGCGCGCTCGACGAAGCGCGGCCGCTGAGCCTGCTGGTCGCTGTATTCACGTTTGCAACGATGTGGAACGCGCGGCGGATCACGACCAGACTGCCGCCGATGCTGGTCGGGCTCGGCTGCGGCATGATCGCCTATTACGCGCTGCTTTTTGTCGGGCTCGGCGAGCGGCTGGGGCCGATCATCGGCTTGCAGACGGCGAGTGCGGCGATGCGCACCGTGCTGGTCGATTTTTCTGATTTGCCGATGGCCGATCCGCTGGAACAGTCGTGGGCGCTGATCGTCTCGAGCGCGCTGGCGCTGGCGATCATCGCCTCGATCGACGCGCTGCTCTGCGCCAAACTGGCCAGCCGGCCCGGCGAACTTCGCGCCGGCGATGACAGACTTCTGGTCCGTCTCGGGATTGCGAATGCGATCTCGGCGGTGTTTGGCGGAATCACCAGCGGTATCAATATCGGACCCAGCCTCGCCAATCGTGCCTTCGGCGCGCAAACCCGGCTGTCCGTCCTCGTCAATGCCGTGGCCTTGCTGGCCGCGGCGACGCTGCTGTTTCCGCTGCTCGCCTACATCCCGCGGGCGGTGCTGTCGGCGGCGGTGATGGTGATCGCAATCCAGCATATCGAGCCCTGGACCCGGCAACTGGCGCAGCGCCTGGTCAGCCCGGGAACGCCGCAGCGCGGCGCCATCGCGCTCGATCTCGGCGTCTGCCTGTTCGTATCGCTGCTCTCGATTGCCGTCAACGTCGTGCTGGCGGTGTTCATCGGTCTCGTGCTGGCGGTATTGCTGTTCGTGGTCCGCATGAGCCGCTCGAATATTCGAAAGCTCTATCGCTGCGGCAATGTGCGTTCGCGGCGTTACCGCGATCCGGCCGAGCTTGAAGTGCTGCACGCGCAGGGCGCCTCGGTGCTGGTGATCGAGTTGCAGGGCGCGCTGTTCTTCGGCAGTGCCGAGCGGCTGGCGCAGATCGTCGACCGCGAGACCGCGCATGGAATCGCTGCCGTGTTGCTGGAAATGCGGCGCATCACCGAAATCGATTCGACCGGCGCCCGCATCCTCGGCGATATCGACGCAGCCCTCGCCGCGAGAGGCATCAGGCTCGCGCTGGTGCTGTCCGCGCGCACCGAGACCGCGGCCCGTCTCGCCGATATCTTTCACGCGCCCGATCGTTTCTTTCCGGATATCGACCGCGCGATCGAATGGGCCGAAGACGACCTGCTGCGGCAGACGGCAACGGCACAATCATCGGAATTGCCGCTCGATCGATTGCCGCTGGTCCGCGATTTCACGGCGGATCAGATCGAACGCCTGCGCGGCTGGCTCGAGCCGGTGGCGTGGCCGGCCGGCGCGGTGGTTTTCCGCAGTGGCGATCCCGGCTCGTCGCTCTATCTCGTCACCAAGGGGCGCGCGAGCGTCCATATCCTGCACGACGACGGTGATATCAGGCTGGCGACGTTTGCGCCCGGTGCGGTGTTTGGCGAGCTTGCGCTGCTCGATCGCGGGCCGCGCTCGGCCACCATCACGGCCGACGAGGACCTTCGGGCGTTGGGCCTTTCCGAGGCGTCCTTTGCGGTGCTGTGCCAGCAGCAGCCGGATCTTGCGATCAAACTATTGACGTCGCTGGGCCGCGAATTGAGCGTCCGCATTCGCTACGCCAACATGACGATCCAGCAGCTCGAGACCTAAGAAGCGCGTTCGGCTGGTTATCGCGAATTATTGCCGCGGGTGTTGTTTGCCGCCTGCGCATTCCAGCTGCTCCAGCTGACGCTGGCGAGGGTTTGCTGGTCGGTCGTCCGCGGCCGCCGGGTCTGCCGTTCATGGGCCGCCAGAATCTGCAGCGACTGGCTGATCTTTCGTTGCAGTTCGGCAATGGTCTTTTGGGTTTTGCCGGTCTTCCCCGATTGGGCGGGCTCGCCGACCGTAAACCTGGCGGTCTCGATATTCTTCAAGGTCTCACGCAACTGCTTGAGCTGGGCCCGGTGCCACGCAATGGTACTGTCACTGTCTGCAGACATGAAAATCTCCTGATTCGCGCTCGATTCTACCATGCATCGGCCGGTCCAGCGATTTCGTCGCGCCGCAATCTCTTCAGGCCGGCGCCCGGTCCGGGCTCTGGCTCCTTGTTTGACGCGTTGTCTGGACGTGAACCGGCGCCGATCCCGGATCAGGTCCGGCAGGCCTTCGCTCGAAAACGCTATTGCGCCGCATTTCGCCATCGAAGCGACCGGGCGCGGGCATCGAAACACCCAACTTGCGTGGCGATCTGTTGCGAGCGCGGTCTACCCTTATCGTTCTTGCGGAGCTCAAACGCCCGCCGGGACCGCTGGAGCGTGCGATGAGCGAAGTTGAGTTCGATCAGGTGATGGATGCCGTGCGTACGGCCGTGATGCTCGCGCCGGTTGAGGATTCACTGGCAAGATCGCTGGTGTCAGGCGAGCCGCCGAAAGCCACCAACGACAATATCGGACGGCCCTGGCCGATCATCCCGTTTCCCGAGGGGGCGTTCGTGGTCTGATGGTGCGCTCCGTTTTCGAAGTCGTGAAGGCGCCGCTCGGCTGGTCGGTGTTTGCCGACAACGTGAAAATCGCCGGCGTCTACGATTCGCGATGCGCCGCGCTGGAAGCCGCCGCACTGGCGGCGTCCTACGCCGTCAGCGACGGCGTCGGTGTCCAGATCATCGTGCCGGGCGCCGAGGAGGAAAAGCCGAAATGGGCCACCGAGTTTGAAACCTCGGTGACCGTTTTGACCGGCGACGAAGTCGCAGCCGAATCTCTGCCGCCAAAAAACGCGCCGAAACACAAAGCCAGAGCATGATTCTGATTCAATCAGAACCGATAGGCCTCTAGTCGAACGGCGATACCGCCGCACTACCGGCTCGCAGCCGCTTAATGCGGCGCACCGACATCGGTTCGCCGTCGGATTCGTACTTCAACTCGTATTTCTTGCCGTTCGCGTCCGTCGCCGTGCAGGAGATCGAGGAGACTTCCAGCGTCACGAAGTTTCCAACCTGCTTGCAGATGCCGGCCGAGGATTCGACGAACGGGATCGGAAGGCCATCGGCCTTCGGCCTGTCCTTGGACTTCAGCAGCATCCGGTCGATCGGCAACTCGTACAGATTGGCTTCCGGCCGCCGGCCATTGTCGCCGGAGAAGGTGATGATGTGGCTGCCGTCATTGGGGTCGTCGAGCGCCACGGTAAAATTGGCGCGGCCCTCTTCGGTCTGGAAGAACGCAACTGCCCTGCAGGCGAAGGCGTGCCCCGCGACGTTCAGCGTGCTGCACTTTCCCGGCATCATCGCGAAGATGATGGTGTCCGGATCGTCGGCGGCAAAGGACGGCGCTGAGAGCAGCGCTATCGCGACCGCGAAGGCATGCCGGCCCAGACGCATCATGATACCTGCCCGACGGAATAGGACATGGGAAAAGCACCGTGGAACATCAATCGAATCATCAGAGGTGAGCGTCCGCCAAGGTGACATTTGAGGGCAAAATAGCGCCGGTTTTATGGTTAATCCTCATTGCCGGAGACGGCTTCAAAAATCCAGCGGCGCGTTGTCGACGACCTCCTTCATGACGAAGAACGTCCGGGTCTGGCGGACGCCAGGAAGCGCGATCAACTGATCGCCATGGATGCGGTTGAAGTCTTCCATGTCGCCGACGCGGATTTTGAGAAAATAGTCGAAATCGCCGGCGACCAGATGGCAATCGAGCACGAATGTCAGTTTCGCGACCGCCCGTTCGAAGGCCGCAAAGCTTTCCGGGGTGGAACGGTCGAGCACGACGCCGACCATCACCAGCGCGCCCTTGCCGACCTTGCGCGGCGCCACCATCGCCCGGACCTCGCCGATGAAGCCCTCGTCGAACAGGCGCTGGGTTCGGCGGTGACATGTCGCAGCACTTACCCCGACCTTTTCAGCCAGTTCGGCATTGCTCAGCCGGCCGCTATTCTGCAGCAAACGCAACATCTTGAGGTCGATACGGTCGAGTCGGGAGGGCATGGAAGAATCTTCCGTCAGAGATAGAAATAGCGGATGAAAGCTCAATATTGCTGATCAAGAGCGCAATAATCCAGAGAAATTTCCGTCAACTTAGAGATCACCTTTCGCGCGACCGGTGATAGGCGTTTTGGCCAGATCAGATCATCGACGAGGATGCCGACATGCTTGAAAAATTCGAACGCTATCCGCTGACGTTCGGGCCGACCCATATCGAAAAACTGGAGCGGTTGACGCAGCATCTCGGCGGCAAGGTGGAACTCTATGCCAAGCGCGAGGACTGCAATTCGGGCCTCGCCTTTGGCGGCAACAAGCTGCGCAAGCTCGAATACATCATTCCTGATGCGATCGCCTCCAACGCCGATACGCTGGTATCGATCGGCGGCGTGCAGTCCAACCACACCCGGATGGTCGCGGCGGTGGCGGCCAAGATCGGGATGAAATGCCGCCTGGTGCAGGAAAGCTGGGTGCCGCACGAGGATGCGGTCTACGACCGCGTCGGCAACATCCTGCTCAGCCGCGTCATGGGCGCCGACGTGCGGCTGGTGGACGAAGGTTTTGACATCGGCATCCGGCAAAGCTGGGAGCAGGCGCTTGCGGAAGTGAAGGCGGCGGGCGGCAAGCCCTACGCAATCCCGGCCGGCGCCTCCGTGCACAAATTTGGCGGGCTCGGCTATGTCGGCTTCGCCGAGGAAGTCAGGGCGCAGGAAAAGGATCTCGGTTTTACCTTCGACTACATCGTGGTCTGCACCGTCACCGGCTCGACCCATGCCGGCATGCTGGTGGGATTTGCCAAGGATGGCCGCGCCCGCAGGGTGATCGGCATCGACGCGTCCTTTACGGCGGCCCAGACCAAGGCGCAGGTACTCGACATCGCCCGCAACACCGCTGCTCTCGTCGAACTGGGCAGCGAGATCGTCGAGGACGACGTCGTTCTGATCGAGGACTATGCCTATCCCGCCTACGGCGTTCCCTCAGAGGAGACCAAGGAAGCCATCCGGCTCTGCGCGCGGCTCGAAGGCATGATCACGGATCCGGTCTACGAGGGAAAATCCATGCAAGGCATGATCGATCTCGTCAACAAGGGCTATTTCCCGGCGGGATCGAAAGTGCTCTACGCGCATCTCGGCGGCGCGCCGGCGATCAACGGATATGCCTATGCGTTCCGCAACGGATGACGCCGCGGCAAGCCGTGTCTAATCCCCTGCCGCTTTCACCAGCGCGATCAGCTCGTCGCCGTAATGTTCGAGCTTCTTGTCGCCGATCCCCGCGATATTGCGTAGTTCGTTGAGCGTTGCCGGGCGCGAGGCGGCGATACCGTCGATGGTCGCATCGTGCAGCACGACATAGGCGGGTACGCCGCGTGTGCGCGCGATCTCGGAGCGCCACGCCCGCAGCGCCGCCTGCAGGCCGGCATCGGCCGGCTGGCTTTCGCCATTGGAGCGCGGTGCCAGATCGCCGCGCCGTGATTTGGTCCGGCTGGAGCGAACACTGGTGCCCGCCGGCGCTTCGCGCAGCATCACTTCGGTCTCGCCCTTCAGGACGGCGCGCGCGGTCTCGGTCAGCTTAAGCCCGCCAAAGGCTTCGCTGTCGGCGTAAAGATGGCCCATCGCGACCAGTTGGCGGACCACGGAGCGCCACTGCTTTTCGTTCAGATCGGCGCCGATGCCGAACACGGATAGCTTGTCATGCCCGAACTGGGTGACGCGCTCGGTCAGGCGGCCGACGAGCACGTCGATCAGGTGCATGGCGCCAAAACGTTGTCCGGTGCGATAGGCGCAGGACAGCAGCTTTTGCGCGGCGACCTTGCCGTCGCGAAGCTGCGGCGGCGACAGGCAGTTGTCGCAATTGCCGCAATTACCCTCGCTGACCGCCTCGCCGAAATAACCAAGCAGGCGGCTGCGCCGGCAGCCGGCGGTTTCGGCCAGCCCCACCAGCGCGTCGAGCTTGCCGATCGAGACGCGCTTGAACGCCTCCGATCCCGTCGACTCGTCGATCATGCGGCGTTGTTGGACGATGTCGGACAGGCCATAGGCCATCCAGGCGCTCGACGGCTTGCCGTCGCGCCCGGCGCGGCCGGTTTCCTGGTAATAGGCTTCGATGCTCTTCGGCAGATCGAGATGCGCGACGAAACGCACGTCGGGCTTGTCGATGCCCATGCCGAACGCGATGGTGGCGACGATTACGACGCCGTCCTCGTTGATGAAGCGGTCCTGATTGCGGGCGCGAAGACTTGCATCGAGGCCCGCATGATAGGGCAGAGCGGGAATGCCGGCCTTGGTCAGCGCGGTCGCGGTGTCCTCGACCTTGGCGCGCGACAGGCAATAGACGATGCCGGCATCGCCGGCGTGGCGCTCGCTGATGAAGGCCTTGAGCTGGGCCGGCGCGTTCTGCTTTTCGATGATTTCATAGCGGATGTTCGGGCGGTCGAAACTGGCGACAAAGCGCGGCGCGTCGGCGAGGCCGAGCCGGTCGGCGATTTCCTGGCGGGTCAAATCGTCGGCGGTCGCGGTCAGCGCGATTCGCGGCACGTCCGGAAAACGCTCCGCAATGACAGACAGTCCGATATATTCGGGGCGGAAATCATGTCCCCATTGCGACACGCAATGCGCCTCGTCGATCGCGAACAGCGCGATTTTGGCGCGGCCGAGCAGGCCGAGGCAGCGCGGCGTCAACAGCCGCTCCGGCGCGACATAGAGCATGTCGAGATCGCCGGCGAGCAGGCGCCGCTCGACGTCGTTGGCTTCCTCGAATGACAGCGTGGAGTTCAGCACCGTCGCCTTGACGCCGGCTTCGAGCAGGCCCGCGACCTGGTCGCGCATCAGCGCGATCAGCGGTGAGACCACGATGCCGCAGCCGTCGCGCAGCAAGGACGGCAATTGATAGCACATCGACTTGCCGCCGCCGGTCGGCATCAGCACCAGGCAGTTGCCCCCATCAGTGACATGGCGGACGATTTGCTCCTGCGCGCCGCGAAACGCCGGCAGGCCGAACACGGAATTGAGCACCGACAGCGCGTCGGGGGCATTGTCACGGTGGCGGGTTGCGGGGGCAGGCATGAAATTAGGTTATCCGGGGGTTACGTTGGTCTGGCCGCAATCGTGACGGATCGGCGCTTGATTCGGCCGGTGACGCATCTTCGCCGCCAAACCGTTTCCGTGCAAATACGGGCTTTTTTCGAACTCCTATCGGAATTCGGCAACGTCGGCTTGATATCCCTAATCGGTCGTAGCATTTGGCGAAAGTTTTATCGGTCGGCCTTTACGTGCCATCCACGCGATTGCGTTACGCCTGCGCATCGGGGCAGAAACATGATCGGTATTGCAGCACATTCGAAGGCGGCCTTGGGCCACCTGACGGCGGAACTGGACAAGGTCGGACGCCTGATCGGGCGCTGCGGCGGTGCGCTGATCGGCATTTCCGCGATCGCCCTTGTCTGGGCCGGCATCGGCTATAGCATCATCGGGGAACGTGCCCGCACCGAACGGGCGGCTCTGCAGAGCAACTCAAATCTCTCCCGCGTCTTCGAGGAACAGATCATCCGCTCCATCAGGGCGGCCGACCAGACGCTGCTTTATGTCCGCGATTCCTACGCGAGGGATCCTGAAGGCTTCGATATGTCGCTGTGGATGAAGAATAGCCAGTTTCTGACCGACTTCTCGTTTCAGGTGGTGATTATCGGCAAATACGGCATCATGCTGTCGAGCAATCTCGACCCCGCTGCCCGGGGCGTGGACCTGCACGACCGTGAGCATTTCAGGTTCCATGCTGACGGCACCGACGATCTTCTCTTTATCAGCAAGCCGATCCTTGGCCGGGTGTCGAACAAATGGTCGATCCAGCTGACGCGCCGCATCACCATGATGGATGGTTCGTTCGGCGGTGTGGCGGTAGTTTCGCTCGACCCCGAATATTTGTCCCGGTTCTACAACTCCGTCGAGATAGGCAAGCAAGGCGTCGTCACCCTGGTCGGGCTTGATGGTATTATTCGCGCACGTGGTGCGAGCGGGCCGGGGGCGATCGGTACATCGATTTCCGGTGGTCCTTTGATGACGGAACTCAAGGCGCATGACAGCGGCTTCTACACCAACCGCAGCCGGATCGATGGAATCGAACGCATCTATGCCTTCCGGAAGGTGCGGGGATATCCGCTGGGTGTCGCGGTCGGCCAAGCCTCCGGTGAGATATTCGCGTCCTATCGGCGCGAACGGGACCGGAATATTTTGGTCGGAACGTTACTCACCGCCATCATCGGGGTGATTTCCTCCCTGATCTTCCGCTACGAAACGGGTCTGGCGAAATCGCGTGATGCCGCTGAAGCCGGTACCCGCGCTCGCTCGGAATTTCTGGCCATGATGAGCCATGAGATCCGGACACCGATGAATGGTGTGATCGGGCTAGCGGATCTCCTGGTATCGGGAGATCTGCAGCCCGAACAGAAGAGGATCGCCGCCACGCTGAGGGAATCGGCGGACTACCTGCTGCAGATTCTCAACGACGTGCTCGATTTCTCGAAACTCGACGCGGACCGGGTAGAGATCGAACATATCGAGTTCGATCTGCACCGTTCAATTTCGGCCACCATCGACCTGCTGACATCCCGTGCCAAAGCCAAGGGGCTTGTGCTGGAGGCCAAAATTGGCGCCGATGTTCCGGAAGTCGCCGTCGGCGATCCGGCCCGGGTTCGCCAGGTTCTGTTCAACCTGGTCGGTAACGCCATCAAGTTCACCGAGTCCGGTTCGGTTACAGTCGCGGTCGAGACCGGGCCTGCCGAAATCGCCCAGATCAGGCTACTATTTTCGGTGCGGGATACCGGCGTCGGCATACCCGCGGACGCGATAGGCCTGCTATTCAGGGAATTTTCGCAAGTCGACAACTCCATCTCGCGTCGGTTCGGCGGAACGGGTCTCGGGCTTGCGATCTGCAAGCGCCTCGTGGATTGCATGGGCGGCGAAATATCGGTCGAAAGCACGATCGGAAGAGGCAGCACTTTCAGCTTCTCCGTGCTGGTGTCGAAGCAGGAGGCCAACCACGCGGAGGCGTCCGAAACCTACGGGCGTGTTCCTGACGATCCGTCGCCAACGGAAGGTCATGCTAGCTCACTCAGGATTTTGGTCGCGGAAGACAACGCGACCAACCAGTTCGTGATTCGGAAGCTGTTGGAAAAGCTTGGTTACGTGCCGGACGTTGTCGAGAATGGTGTGCAAGCAGTCGCAGCCATTCAGCGCCAGGCCTACGATATAGTCCTGATGGACATGATGATGCCGGAAATGGATGGGCTTGCGGCCTCGCGCATGATCCGGCAGTTGCCCGCTCCCGCCAACGAAATCTACATCGTCGCCCTGACTGCGAATGCGACGAGCCTGGATGAGCGCGACTGCATCGATGCAGGGATGAATGACTTCGTGACCAAGCCCGTCACGCGAGACCGCCTGAACGCGGCGCTGCTTCGCTCACGATCTGCGTGTGAAAAAGAAAGACTTGTCGCATGACCAAATCGCCATTTTTCGACAAAGCCATCTTCATGACGCTCAGGTCCGAGCTGGGAGAAGAGGAGACCGTGGAAGTGTTGGAAGTATTTTTGAGTGATACTGCTCGCAAGCTTGAGATCATGACTTCCGCCATGCAGGATCGCTCGACGATAAAGCGGGAGTCTCACTCGATCAAAAGCTCTGCAGCAACGTTTGGTTTCGTGGAATTTTCGGCGTTTGCGCGCGAAATCGAATGCAACATCGAGTACTTGAGCCCCTCGCTGGTTCCTGAATTTGTCAAAACGCTTGGTGATGCCTTCGAGCGAGTCTCAGATTTTGCACGAGCGAATTTGTTGAACACCGGCGCGGAGTTGGCGTGATGCGGAAGATTTCCCAAAATACAGAGCGATCCAGGGGCAGGCTGCTGGTAGTCGATGACGATCTGGTGCAGCGGACCATCATAGGAAAGATTGGCGCCAAGCTCGGTTGCGACACGATCGTTGCATCGACCTTCGATATAGCCGCCGAGCTCCTGCGAACGGAAGCGTTCGACATCATGACGCTGGACCTGTCGCTCGGCGAGCGTGACGGAATTGAGCTGCTGCGGTTGATCGCCGATTGCAAGCTACATGCGATGCCGATCGTAATTATCAGCGGCTGTGAGAACCGCATCCTGAACTCAACCCGGCGAGTTGCCGAGGGACTTAACCTGTCTCTGACATCCTGCCTCAACAAGCCGCTCAACCTGGACAGTCTGCGCGACGCTCTTTGCATACCAGGTGAAGGTTATGTCCATTCGGATAGTGGTGCGGCGCTCCAGCATATCGGCCGGGAAAAGATTGTTGCCGCACTTGCCGCCGATGAATTCCATGTGGAGCTGCAGCCCAAGATCGGTCTGGAGAACGGAAGGGTGACCGGTGCCGAAGCACTCGCGCGTTGGCAATCAACGGAATTTGGCGCTGTTTCGCCAGCGGTCTTCATTCCATTGGTGGAAGAGTATGGACTGATGTCAGATCTCACGGATCGCGTTCTGCACAGCGCCATCGCCAGCAGTCGAACGTTGATCGAGCGGCAGCCAGGCTTTACTGTTGCCGTCAATGTTTCAGCCTCGCTGATGACGGACCTGATGCTGCCCGAACGGATCGAAGGCATTCTGCGCGCCGAGGGTGTAGCGCCGGAATCCCTGATCGTTGAGATTACCGAAAGCATCGCGATGTCGGATGTCGACCGGGCGATGGACATTTTGGTGCGGCTGCGAATCAAGGGCGTCGGTGCAGCGATCGACGATTTCGGCACCGGCTTTTCCTCGCTAGCGGCGCTGGCACGGCTTCCGTTCAGCGAACTGAAAATAGATCGATTCTTCGTCAAGGGCTGCGAGCACGACGCGGACATGATGAAGATCATCGAGGCCTCAGTCGCGCTGGGCAAGGCGTTCAACATGAAAGTAGTCGCGGAAGGAATCGACAATCCGCACACCCTGGCTAGGGTGCGGCATGCCGGTTGCGACATCGGACAGGGGTACCTTTTCTCACCGTCGCTGAGGCCCGAGCGGTTGGAACACTGGATGACACAGCACGATGCGCGCCACGTTGCGCATTCGCCGATGTTCGAGCCAAAACCGCTGCTCGGGAGTGCTTCGTACGTTAAGCTGGCGCGCTGAGCTACTGATGGCTCGCAACGATGTCCGACACCGCGCGCTCGAGCTGCTGCGCGGTAGCGCACTGGCGCACGACTGTGCAGAAGGTCGAATAGCGCGGCATTTCGGAATCGCCCCAGCCCCAGGCCATGCGTCCTTCAGGGTTGAGCCACACCAGCCGCTTCGAGCGCTCGGCGATTCGGCGCAAGATATCCGCGCGGGGATCGAGATTGTTGCTGCGGGCGTCGCCGAGCACGATCACCGTGGTTCGCGGCGTCAGTGAGTTCATGAATTCGTTTTCGAAATCGTTGAAGGAGTTGCCGTAATCGGATGATCCGAAGCCGGCCTTGGACATGATCTCGGCCATCGCCTCTTCCGGCGATTTCTTCTCCAGGATGTCGCTGACCTCGATCAGGTGACCCGAGAAGGCGAACGAGCGGACGTCGTCCACCACCTCGTGCAGGCTGTGGATCAACAGCAGGAAGAAATCCGAGACCCGCGCCACCGAGCCGGAGACGTCGCAGATCGCAACGATCTTCGGCTTGTCGCGATGCCGGCGTTTCCAGGCGGTGAGGAACGGCACACCGCCCCATGCGGCGTTGCGACGGATCGTTCGCCGCACGTCGAGATGGCCACGGCGCTGGCGCTTGCGTGGTTTGCTGTAGCGCTCGCGCAGGCGGCGCGCGATCTGGCGGATCAGATGCCGCATCTGCTCGATCTGGCGCGGCTCGATCCGCGACAGCGGCGCGTTGCGCAGGATTTCGTTGCGGAGGTTTTCGGCTTCCTCGCGCCCGTACAGCATCAGCGCCTGGGCAACGGTCTCGCGAACGGTGCCGCGCAGGCCGTCCAACGCGTCCTGCAACCGCTCCGCCAGCGCCGGACTGGTCGCCTGCAGATTGTCGAGATCGTCGCGAAGGCGCTCGATGCCCATCCGGTCGAGGATGCGGCCGGAGAAGATGCCGCGCTGGGTGAAGTAGCGGATGTTGGACAGCGAGGCGGCGTTGGCCGCGTTGGCGATCGCCGCCGAAATCTCGTTACGGTCCTGCGCCAGCAGCATCTGCGCGAGTTGGCCGAGCCCTTCCGCCTGCTCGCCGCCGGCGCCGGCCTCACCGGGAGAACCTGCCGCTGGATCGGATCCTTCCGCATCCTGCTGGTCGGTCGCGCCGTCTTCCGGCGGTGGCTGCTGTGTTTCAGGCTCGGGTTGATCGAAGAACAGATCAAAACAGTCGCCGAGGGCCTTTTTCTCATCCTGGGTCTTGGCGAGCGTCAGCAGAAACGTATCGCGCAGGATCGTGCGGTCGGCGATGCCGATCTTGGCGACCGCGCGCATCGCGTCGATGCTTTCGGCCGGCGAGAGCCGCACGCCTGCGCCCCGCGCCGCACGAAAGAAGCGATGCAGGTTCTCTCGCATTCGCCCGCTACCCGAAGACGTTCTGACGCGTGGCCTTGGCGATGAAGGTGGAGACCTGAGGCATCGTGGCCTCGATATCCGCCTCGTATTTCAAAAGCACGTTCAGCGTGTCCTTGACGATCTCGTGGCCGAGCTCGGGCGCCTGCAACAGCACCAGCACGCGGGCCCAGTCGATGGTCTCGCTGACCGACGGCAGCTTCTTCAGGTCTAGCGAACGGACCTCATGGATGAAGCCGACCATCTGCTTGCGCAGCGTCTGCGAAATGCCGGGCACGCGGCTTTCGACAATGCGCTCTTCCAGCCGCTGCTCGGGGAAACCGATATGCAGATGCAGGCAGCGCCGCTTCAGCGCGTCGCCGAGGTCGCGCTCGCTGTTCGAAGTCAGGATCACGGTCGGTGCCTTCACCGCGACCACCGTTCCGAGTTCCGGAATTGTGACCTGGAAATCGCTGAGAATTTCCAGCAGCAACGATTCGAATTCGGCGTCCGACTTGTCGATTTCGTCGATCAGCAGCACGCAGCCGGCGGGCTGTTCCAGCGCCTGCAGCAGCGGGCGCGGTTCGACGAATTCCTTGGAGAAGAACACGTCGCCGAAATCATGCAGCTGTTCCAGCGCGGCCTCGAGCGTCGGCGCACCGCCGAGGACTTCGCCGAGCTTGTCCTTCAGGATCTGCGTGTACAGCAACTGCTTGGCGTATTTCCACTCGTACAGCGCCTTGGCTTCGTCGAGGCCTTCATAGCATTGCAGCCGGATCATCTTCAGCCCGCGCCACGCCGCGATGGCTTTCGCAAGCTCGGTCTTGCCGACGCCGGCGGGGCCTTCGACGAGAATGGGCTTTTCGATTTGCTGTGCCAGATAGACCGCGGTCGCGATCTGCCGGCTCGCAATATAGCCTTGCGCCGCAAGACCGCTTTCCACTGCCTCGATCGCGGCCGAGGGCCGATTGTCAGCCAAGGGTTTTCACTCCGAATTCGCGAGATTTCAGAGTGTTTTGCCTGCCTTCCCGGCAAAGGACAAGCACCGATTCATCATAACGAGGCCGCAAATTCCGCGATTTTCCGCCTAGCGCAATGTCAGTCCGGTCGCGGCTTCCAACTCGGTGATCGCCTGCGCCGCATTGAACACCTTGATCGTGGTCATGCCGATGTCGCGGGCCGGCTTCAGGTTGACGCCGAGGTCGTCGAGATAGACGCAATTCCTGGGGTTCACCTTCAACGTCTCGACCATGATCTGATAGATGCGCGGGTCGGGCTTGCGCAGGCCGATCTTGGCGGACTCGATGACGTGATCGAACAGCACCATGACTTCGGCGACATAGAGCGAGCGGCCGCTGCGGCTGCCGATGGCGTTGGCCGGCAGATTGTTGGTGATACAGCCGGTCTTGAATTTGGCCTTCACGCGCTTCAGCGCCTCGACCATTTCAGGCCGCAGGTCGCCTGACAGCAACGGCAGCACGTCCTTGCCGCGCACCTCCGCGCCCAGTGAGCGCGATTCGACCGCGAACAATTCGTCGAAGGCGTCGATGTCGACCTCGGCACGCTCGAACTTGGCCCAGGCGTTTTCGAGATGGTTGGCGGCGTTGGTGCGCCGGATGATATCGGCGGGAAGGCCGCGCTCGGTTTCGTACCGCGTGAAGGCCTCGAACGGCGAGGTGGTCAGCACCCCGCCGAAATCCCAGATCACTGCCTCGATCATCATTCCCTGCCCATCTCGATAATGTTGGGGGAGCGGCTAACACGGAATGGGTGATGGAACCAGCCCGATCCGCCGCTTGGCGATATGCGCCGCACGGGCTATTGCTGCGCCGATGAAGATCCTTTCTTGCATCATGGCCGGCCTCGCACTGCTGCTCTCGGTCCCCGCTTACGCCATCGTGGGCGGCGGTGCGCCATCGACCGAGGGTGTTGCCCGTTCGGTCGTCACCATCGTCGGCTCGCGCGGCAATTTCTGCACGGGATCGTTGATCGCGCCAAAGTTGGTGCTGACGGCGGCGCATTGCGTGCAGCCCGGTGCGGATTACAAGATCGTCGAATACGGCGCGGACAAGCAGCCGTCATTGCAGGACGTCAGGACGGTCGCCGTTCATCCCGGCTTCAACATGCAGACGATGCTGGCGCATCGCGCCACCGCCGATGTCGCGCTGTTGCAACTGATTGCGCCGGTCAAAGCCAAGACGCCGGCGGCACTCGGCATGCCCAGCATTCCCATCGTCGTCGGCAGCCGGTTTTCGATCGCCGGCATCGGCGTCACCGTGCGCGGCGACGGCAAGAGCGGCGGTATGATCCGCGTCGCCGGCCTGGTCGCAACGGGAAAGCCGGGGACGTTGCAGATCAGGCTGGTCGATCCGGTGGGCCAGGGTACGCGCGACGGGCTCGGCGCCTGCACCGGCGATTCCGGCGCGCCGGTGTTCGAGGATCAACAGAGGGGCCCCGTCATCGTCGGCGTCGTCAGCTGGTCGACCGGGCCGAACAACAGCGCCGGCTGTGGTGGGCTGACCGGCGTCACGCCGCTGACGCTCTATCGCGACTGGATCTTGCAGACCGCGCGGCAATGGGGCGCGGGGTTGTAGGTTTCGCCGTCATTGCCGGGCTTGACCCGGCAATCCATCGTCTTCGAAGAGATTCATTTTAGATGGATGCGCGGGTCAAGCCCGCGCATGACAAGTGTGGTTAGTGCCCTGCTGCCTTGTGCGCCGCGGCATTGTTCAGCACGATCAATCCATCAACGGCGACGCCGAGCTTGCTGTTGATCAGGAACGGATTGACGTCGATTGACGCGATACGAGTACCGGCGTCCGCCATCAGGTTCGACAGGCCGACCAGAGCCTTCACCGCGGATGCCTCGTGCAGCGCCGGCTTGCCGCGATAGCCTTTTATTTTCACGCCGGCCTTGGTCTTGTGGATCAGCTGCTTCGCTTCGGCTTCGTCCAGCGGTGCGCCGGCCAGCGCAACGTCCTTCATCAGTTCGATGTCGACGCCGCCGGTGCCGAACAGCACCACCGGCCCCATTTCGGCATCGAGGGATGCACCGACCACGAGTTCGAGATCGGCCTTGACCTGCTGCGCAATCAAAATGCCTTCGAGCTTCGGCTTGCCCTTCAGCTTCTTCACCCGCGCGGTGATGTCGTTGAACGCCTTCTTCACCTCGGCCGCGCTGTTGAGGTTCAGCACCACGCCGCCGATATCCGATTTGTGCAGGATCTCGGCGCTGACAACCTTTGCCACCACGGGAAAGCCGATCTGCTTGGCGATCTTCACCGCCTCCGCAGGTGTCTGCGCGATCTCTTCCTTCGACACCGGAATGCCATAGGCCTTCAGCAGCTTTTTTGACGCGACTTCATCGAGCGCCGCGGCACCATTTGCGCTCTTCAACATCTTTTCCAGCATCGCCCGCGCGGAAGCTTTCGAGCTCGATTTGATATCCGGCACTTCCTTGCGCAGCTGCGCGTATTCGATCAGCGATTTGATGGCGCCGACCGCGCGGTCGAGGCCTTGCATGACGGCGATGTTCGGCAATGATTTGCGCAGGCCCTTGGTGAACTCGGTGAATCCAATCGACATCGTGCTGATATAGACCACCGGCTTGGAGGCGGCGCCGGCCATGTCGTTGACGATACGCAGGTTGCGCTCGCGTAATTCATGCGGTGCCTTCGGCAGTTCGGCGTCGATGATGACGATATCGGTGTCGGGATCGTCGATCATGATCTGGATCGATTTCATGTAGACGGTGGGATCGACCACGGCGGCGAATCCAGCGTCGAGCGGATTGCCGACGATGCTGCCGGGACCGAGCATCTTTGCCAGCTGCCCGGTCGCGTTGGCGCTGAGCGGCGCAAAACTCAAGCCGGCCGAAGAGAACGCGTCTATCAACAGGCCGCGCTTGCCGCCGGACAGCGACACGGCGGCGAGGCGGCCGGTCTTCGACGGCTCGGCGTGGACGAAGCATTCGGTGGTCTCGATCAGCTCGTCGAGCCCGCGCACGCGGATCACGCCTTCCCGCGTCGAGATCGCGTCAAAGGTTTCGATCGAGCCCGCGAGCGCGCCGGTATGCGCCATCGCCGCGGCGCGGCCGCCCTCGGAGGCGCCGAGCTTGAGCGCGATCACGGGTTTCCCCGCCTTGCGCGCGGCCTTGCAGGCCTCGCGGAACACCTTGGTATTTCGGACGCCTTCGAGATAGACGACGATGACGCGGACCGATGGATCGGCGGCGAAATAGGCGATCAGGTCGGGCGTCTCCAGGCCGGTCTCGTTGCCGGTGGTGACCATGTAGCCGACGCCGACGCCGCGATCTTCCAGCGCCTGGCGGATCGCCATCACGATCGCGCCGGATTGTCCGGCAATCGCGACGGGACCTGCTTCCATGGTGACGATGCGGTCGTCGATGTTGGTGAACAGCTTTTCGCCGGCGCTGAGGTTACCGAGGCAGTTCGGGCCGGTGACGGCCAAGCCGGTCTCGCGCACGGCCTCCTTCAGCTCGACGGCCAGCCGCTGGCTGTCCTCGTCCTGCAACTCGCTGAACCCAGAAGTAACGATGGTGGCGGAGCGGGCGCCGGCGGCCGCGGCGTCGCGGATCACCTGCACCGCAAAGCGCGCCGGCACCAGCACCAGCACGTGATCGGGCTTTTCAGGCAGGCTGGCGAAATCCTTGTAGCAGGGTACGCCCCAGATCGTTTCGCGCTTGGTATTGATCGGAAACAGCCCGCCCTCGTACTGGTACTTGATCAGGTTGTTCCAGATCCGCTCGGCGTAGTTGCCGGGCTTGTCGGTGGCGCCGACCAGCACGATGTTGCGCGGGTGCAGCATGGCATGGATGCGCTTGACGATCTCGCCGGCGTCAGACGAAGGCGACCATTTTTCGGCTTGATGCAACGCGGTACCTGCCTGAGCTTCCATGAACTTCCCTTACCCGTTGCTTCCTTTGGCCGTGACGATCGAGACAACCGTCGCGCCATGGCTTTCATTTGTTGGAGGCCTTTTTATTGAGAGTTAGCTGACGTGGCAACACGCGCTGGGCAGGCAGCGCCATTCCCGCCGCGCACGATATCCCGGCGCGCGGAGAATTGGGCGCGAGCGCGGTATTGACAGGCAGGCAAGGTCAGGAACCCGGCTCGATCATGGTCGCATGCAGGAGATAGCGGTCGGGCCCCGGCGTCAGCGCGCCGAACGGCCAGCAGGTCGACAGCACCAGTTGATGCCCGTCGGCGAGCGGGTCTATCCCCGAGGCATCGAAGCGCACGACGGAGGTTGCGTCTGCCCGATAGCGGAACGTCCTTCCGTCATCTCGCGTGATATCGATCTCGTCGCCCACTGTGACGTTCTTCAGGAACGCAAAATGCGTATCGCGGTGCGCGGAGTAGACCGCGACACCGCGTTCGCCGGCGTTGGGCGTCAGTTCGACATGCCCGGGACCGAAGGCGAGCGCCTGGCCGCTGCTCCCCGACAGCACGATGGCGCTGGCTTGGATGCGTTTCACCTCGATCCGCGCCACCGGCCAGGTGTCCGCCCATGACCACGGTTTTGTTTGATGTCCGGTGGCGATGCCGGTGTTGAAGGCGTGCTCCAGCAGCACTTGGGCGAGCAGCGCCTTGGCGTGGATGTAGGCGCCCTGGCCGAACAGGATCAGGCCGGTGAGGGCGAGCAGCAGGGGGAGGATGAAGCGGGGCATGCGAATGCTCGTTGAAGTACTCGTCATTCCGGGTTCGATGCTGCGCATCGCCCCGGAATGACAGTGAAGAAAATTCACGCGCACGGCCTCGGGGGACGGGGAGGCCGCGCGCGCTTTTCAGGAGGAGGTTGAGGCGCCTCCTCCGTCTCGTGGTGTCAGCGGGCGAACCGCTGACGCCGGTTGAAGGCGAAGAAGACCAGGCTGAGCATCAGCAGGATTGATCCCGTGATCATCTTCAGCTCGGCATCGGTCGCCGTCTTCGGCAGGTTGACCGTGGCGGTTGGCTGCACGACCGGAGGCTGGGCGCGTTTCAGCGTTGCGACCTGAATCCGGGCTTCGCCGTTGTCGGCGCGCCGTTCCGTCGGCGTCGCCGGAAGCTGCGGGCGCTCGCCGAACAGTTTTTCGAAATCCCAGCCGGCCGGCAGGTTGATCGGCAACTCGCTGACCTTCAGCGCTTCGCCTTCGGGACGGCTCGGGGTCTGATCGACCGCGACCAGGCTGGTCAGCCGCGTCACCAATTGGTGTTCGAGTGCCAGCGCGAGGATCGCCTTGTCGGCCTCTTCGGGTTTCGCGTGCTGCGTGGTGCGTGCCACTTCGGCATCCGCGATCTTGCGGCGGGCCCATAGTTTGGACAGGCCCTTGCCTTCGGCGGCGTTGGCAAGCGGAAGGGTCACCACCCAGGGGCGGTCGCCGATGCGGCCCTTGATCTCGACCGAGCCCGCGAGCTTGTCGAGTTTGGCGGCCAGGATCAGCGGCTCGTCGCGGTAGACGTCGGGGATCGCCGCCGGTGTGAGGTCGGCTGTGCTGTCGGAGAACTTTGCCGTGAGATTGGTCACCGCGGGATTTTCCAGCTTGGCGAACAGCCCGCGCATGCGTTCCTCGACCTGCTCGACCGAGCCGATGTGGGTGAAGGTGCCGCGGCCGAGTTCGGCGGCGCGCGACATCAGATAGGTGTTCGGCGCCGAACCGATGCCGACCATGAAGATGCGCGAGCGGCCGCGCAGCGCGCTGATGGTTTCGAACAGCTGCTGCTCGTTGCCGATGGCGCCGTCGGTCAGGAATACGACCTGGCGGACGTAGTTGGCATCGCCGCTGCTGTCGGACAGCGCCGCGCGCATCGCCGGCACCATTTCGGTGCCGCCATTGGCCTGCAGCGCGCCGACGAACGAAGTGGCCTGGCCGAGATGCGCGGCATCGGCCGGCACCGGCGTTGGGAACAGCACGTCCATGGTGTGGTCGAAGCGGATCACGTTGAAGCGGTCACCCGGCTGCAGGCGGCCGAGCGCGTAGATCAGGCTGGCCTTGGCCTGAATGATCGAGACGCCGCCCATCGAGCCGGAATTGTCGATCACGAAGATTACCTCGCGCGGCAACGGCTTCTGCTGGGCCTGTTCGACCGAGGGCGGCGTCACGAAGGCGAGCAGGTAATCGGCGTTGCCGACATGTTCGCGGAACAGTCCGACCGACGGCGCCTTCTCGGCCGCGGGCTTCCAGGTCAGTTCGAAATCGCGATCCGCCGGCACCGGACCTTCGGCCAGCCGGATGATGCTGGTGCTGGCATCCGCCTTTTCGGTCTTGATCGGATGGTGATGGCTCTTGACTTCGCCGAGCGCAAAGCCGGCCTGCAGGTGCACGGTGATGGCCGTCGGGTTGACGGGGGCGTTGGTCGCGGGATTGAGCACTTCGGACGAAATGCGCGTCCGATCCGGAACCGGATCGGATTTGGACGCACCCCAGCCGCCGCCATCGGGGCTGAAGTCGACGCTCTGCACCACGGGCGCGGGATTGTAGCGCGGGCCGACCACCATCGGTACCCGCAGCGAGAACTCGTTGCCGGATTGCTGCACTGGTTCCTGATATTCGATCTGCACCAGCACGGTTTCGCCGGGGCCGATATTGGCGACCGAATTGGTGAATATGTTCGGCCGCTCCTGTTCGGTCAGCGCCGCTTTCTGGCCGTTCTGCTTGGCCTGTTCGTAGATCGCTTTCGCCTGCTGCCGTTCCTTGATGTTGCCGACCACGACGCGATCGCCGATCACCATCTTCAGCGTGTCGACCGCGCCGCCCGACGGCAGCGGATAGACGTAGACGGCCTCGACCCAGTTTGGCGTCGGGTTGCGAAAGATCTGCGTGACCCGGGCGCGCGCAGTCGGCCCCGATACGGTGAGATCGACGTCGATGCCGAGCCGCGAGGCGTCGGCATAGCCGTCCTCGGTCTTCAGCAGCAACGAACCGGAGCGCGCGTCGCTCGGCTTGACGAACGCCGCCGGCTGGGCCGTTGCCGACCACACCGGCTCGAAGCTCAAAAATAAAGCCGCGAACCCGACCAGGATCACGGCAAATCCCTGCATCACCATGAACAGCACCAGCCTTATCAGGCCGGGCAGATCGGTGCTTTGGTCGGTCTCGATCTCGTCGCTCGTCGTCATCTCGTTCACTCCCGAAGGGCGGTTTCGCCGCTTGAAGGGTGCGGAATGCGCTTGTTTGGCGCGAGCGGAATGATCGGCCTTGTTCAGCCGCGGGCCAGCGCGACGCGCCAAAGCCGGGACGGCTTTGTGCGGGTTTGTGATGGATTGTGCGTCTGGTAGGGTGGATCGACCGAACAGGGGTGACGATGCCGACGCCGGACAAGCAACTTTCCGCCGAGCAGAGCCGGCAGATCGCCGACACCATCCGCGAGGAGATCGCCCGCCGACGGATTTCCCGGCAGTCGCTGGCGGAGCTTGCGAAACTCAGCCTGTCGACGCTGGAAAAAGTGCTGGGCGGCCGCCGCCCGTTCACGCTCGCCACAACCGTGCGGCTGGAACAGGCGCTCGGCGTTTCCCTGCGTACGACGCCGGAGGCGCCGGCCCCGGTCGCTTCGGTCAACGGCGACATCGCACCCGACGGGTTGGGTGCCTATTCGCGCCGCGCGGTGGCGTGGATCGAAGGGACCTACGTCACGGTGCGGCCGTCGTTCGGCGACAAGGAAGCGATCTTCGCCTACCGCACCGAGATCGCCTGGGACGATGCGGCATCATCACTGGCGTTTCGCGAAAGCGAGCGGCAGGACGCGGCCTACACCCAGTTCGGCGAGGTGTCGGTGCCGAACCAGTCCGGTCACATCTATCTCGTCACCAACCGGCACGGCCAGTATCGCCTGATCACCGTGGCCCGGCTGGCGATCTCTGGCGAGATGTATGGCATCATCACAACGCTGCTGGCGGGCCGCGGCTCGCTGTTGACCCCGATCGCCGCCCCGATCGCCTATCTGCCGGTCCAGATGGTCGAAAGCCCGACTTTCGGGCGGATTTCGCCAAATAACGCCAATTATGCCTTATATTACCAGCACTTGCGGCGAACGACGGAAGAGCCCTTTGCAATGTTTTTGCCGGGCTAATGCTCTGCGTCTTGCATTTGCCCGGGAAATGGTCTACATAGCCGCCATTCGAATTACCGATCTGCCTTGTTGACCGCGCCGAAACCGGCTCCACTCCCCAAGACATCGTTGAAGTCGGATAAAGCTTACACGGAGGTCGTGTAGGCCAAAAGCGCTCAGCGCATCTTGGAGATAGTAAAATGGCTACCGGAACAGTGAAGTGGTTCAACGCAACCAAGGGCTTCGGCTTCATCCAGCCCGATGATGGCGGCACCGACGTTTTCGTTCATATCAGCGCCGTCGAACGTGCAGGTCTGAGCTCGCTCAATGAAGGTCAGAAGATTTCATATGAAGCGAAGGTCGACAGCAAGCGCGGCAAGACCAGCGCGGAAAACCTCCGCGTCTAGTTTTAAGTTCGAAGCGTTTCCCCTGCGTGAACCGGTATCCGTTTCACGCGAGAACGCTTCTGTGATCGATAACGGATTACCACGGACGTACTGGGATCCTTCGATCGGCTTCTGAATGGAAAAGCCCGCTGGCGATAAGCCGGCGGGCTTTTTGCTTTTTTCACCAGAGCCTGGTTCTGATTGAATCAGAACCAGGCTCTGGCTTCTTGTTTTGACGCGTTTTCTTCACGCGAACCGGTGTCCACTTCGCTCGAAAACGCTCTAACCACCGGTCTCGGCGCTGATGATGTCGCCGAACAATTCCCACTGGCCGGCCTTGAACCGCATCATCTTGAGCTGTTCGATCGGGGCGAAGTCGTTGGGGCCGGTGTTGATCGCGATGCCGGGCAGGATGGTGTCGGGCGTAAAGCCCTTCAGGCTGGCGGCCTGCTTCATCACGTTTTCCCGGGTCAGGTTGTCGCCGGACTGCTTCAGCACCTGCACCATGGTCTGCGCGGCGGAGTAGCCGTAGACGACGTTGGTGTCGGAGACGTTGGCGCCCGGCATGTACTTGTCGATGAAGGCGAGGAACTTCTTCATGCCCTCGTCGTCCTTCCACTGCGGATCGGACGCATCCTTGAGATAGCCGGCCGACAGCACGCCTTCGGAAGCCTCGAGCCCGGCGGGCTTCATCACAGCGCCGATCGAAATCGAGACGTCGGTCATGACGTGCATCGGCTTCCATTCCAGCTCGGCCATCTTCTTGATCGCCTGGGCCGCGAATTTCGGCGTTGAGATGTTGACGAACACGTCGGCGCCGGTGCCCTTCACTTTCACGATGTGGGAATCGATCGAGGGTTCGGTGGTCTCGTAGCTCTCCTCGGCGACGATGATGCTCGAAGCCTTGTCGCCGAACACGTCCTTGAGGCCGGCGAGATAGTCCTTGCCGAAATCGTCATTGGCGTAGAACACCGCGACCTTGGCGTCGGGTTTTGCCTTCAGGATATATTTGGCAAAGATCCGGGCTTCGACGCGGTAGCTCGGCTGATAGCCCATGGTCCAGGGAAAATTCTTCGGGTCGTTCCACTTGCTGGCGCCGGTGGCGAGGAACAGCTGCGGGACCTTCTTGGCATTATGATACTTCTGGACCGCGGTCTGGGTCGGTGTGCCCAGCGCGTTGAACACCAGGAACACTTCGTCGCTCTCGATCAGCTTGCGGATCTGCTCCACCGTTTTCGGCGGGCTGTAGCCGTCGTCATAGGAGATCCAGTTGATCTTGCGGCCGTTGACGCCGCCCTGGTCGTTGATCATCTTGAAATAGGCTTCTTCGGTCTTGCCGATGACGCCGTAGGCGGAGGCCGGGCCGCTATAGGCCTCGACATTGCCGATCTTGATTTCGGTGTCGGAAGCGCCGGTGTCGTATTTCTTCTGCGCGAACGCGCCTTGCGTCGTCAGCAGCGACAGTGCCGCGGCCGCGGCAAGCAAAGTGAGTTTGTTGTTCTTCATAAAATTTTCTTCCCTGGTTTCTTTGTTTTGAGAGGTATCGACGAACCCGCGGCGGTTGCTCCTTTCATTTGGCAGTCAGGAGGCAATGACCCCGGCCGCGTCGGTGGGTTTGGACACGCCGAAATTATTGCGCAGCGTCGGCTTGTGGATCTTCCCGGTCGCGTTGCGCGGCAGGGCCTCGACAAACCTGATCAGGCGCGGGCATTTGAACCGCGCCAGATTGGCGGCACAATGCGCATGAATTTCCTCGGCGGCAAGGGTGTGGCCGGGCCGGACCGCCACGATCGCCATGCCGACCTCGCCCCACTGTTCGTTGGGAATGCCGATGACCGCGGCTTCGGCGATGGCCGGAATCTGATGCAGGACGTTTTCGACCTCGGCCGGATAGACGTTCTCGCCGCCGGAGATGTACATGTCCTTCCAGCGGTCGACGATGTAGTAGAAGCCCTCGGCATCGACCCGGGTCGCGTCGCCGGTGTGCAGCCAGCCGTCGGTGAAGGAGGACGCGTTGGCGTCCGGCCGGTTCCAGTAGCCGGGCGTGACGTTCGGGCCGCGGACCCAGAGTTCGCCGAGTTCGCCGACATCGGCATCGCTTCCGTCAGGGCGAACGATCCGCACTTCCGTATGCAGCACCGGCTTGCCGGACGAGCCGGCCTTGCGCACGGCGTCCTCCTTGTCGAGCGTCAGCACGGCCGGGCTGGTCTCGGTCATGCCGTAGCCCTGCTGCAGCGCGACGCCGCGTTGCTCCCACACCTTCAACAGCGGCACCGGCATCGGTGCGCCGCCGACGCCGCCGATCATGAGCCGGCTGAAATCGGCGGTCGCGAACGCGGGATGCTGCGCCATGAACTGGTAGATCGAGGGCACGCCGAAGAACTGATTGATGCCGACCGAGGCGTCGCTGATCAGTTGCAGCGCCACGCCGGGATCGAACGCGCGCATGACCAGCACGGTGCCGCCGGAATGCAGCACCGGGTTGGTGTAGCAATTGAGCCCGCCGGTATGAAACAGCGGCAGCACCGTCAGCAGCACCGTCGACGGCGAAATGAAAGCGGGGCCGCCGAGGTTGACGCAATTCCAGAACGTCATGCCGTGGGTGATGATCGCGCCCTTCGGCAGGCCCGTGGTGCCCGAGGTATACATGATGGTCGAGATGTCATCGAGCGTGACGACTTCAGGCGTGTCGAGCGGTTTTGCAGACGCGATCGCAGCCTCGTAGGAACCACCAGGCCCGAACTGCAGCGCCGCCGAAACGTTGCAGAGCTTGGCGACGGTGAGCGCGACTTCCGCCAGATCATGATCGTGGATCATCACCGTGGGCGAGGAATCGCCGACGATGAACTGCAATTCCGACACCGTGAGCCGGTTGTTCAGCGGCAGGAACACGGCGCCGATCCGGAAGCAGGCGAACTGAACCTCCAGCGTATCCGTCGTGTTCAGCGCCAGCACCGCGACCCGGTCGCCGCGCTTGACGCTAAGCTTCTCGCGCAAGTGCGTCGCGAGTCGCGCGATGCGCTTGTCGAGATCCGCGTAACTCACCCGGCGCTGACTGGCGAGATCGACGACGGCAATCTTCTCCGGCGTGCGGCGGCCGAAATGGGCGATCCAGTCGTAATAGCGAACCGGCAAATTTCCCTCCTGATGTTCAGCGGTCTGGCGCCGCCCGATCCCGGTTTGATCTTACCCCGTATTCCGGATGGAGCGGCCGAATGGGAGCAGTGTCTTGCGTTGAGTGGTTGCGCCAAGGGCTTGCTGCGGCCTGTCGGTTCAATCAGTGGCATCTCTACGATGCGCGGCCTCTTTCCCCTCTCCCCTTGTGGGAGAGGGTGGATCAATCGCGCGGTCAGCGCGATTGGGACGGGTGAGGGGTCTGTCTCCGCGGATGGAGACCCCTCATCCGGCGCTTCGCGCCACCTTCTCCCACAAGGGGAGAAGGGAAGAGTCACGGTCTCTCGTTCTCGCGGCATCACCTGCCCGGAGTTTTGCATTTCGTTTGCCCTCTTCGAATTCAGAGGGCGCAGGGAAGACCGGGTGCGCGCCGCACCCGCGGTCTCGCGTGCAATAGATGC
>JBBRSX010000054.1:0-35190 GCA_038244925.1 Hyphomicrobiales bacterium
GTGATGGGCCTGGTGCTGTATTCGACCATGGCGCTGTCGTCGCCGTTCCTGCAGAACGTGATCGGCTATCCCATCATCACCGCCGGCGTGCTGCTCGCGAGCCGCGGTTGCGGCACTTTCGTGGCGATGATGCTGGTCGGCCGCGCGATGCGCTATTTCGAGGCACGCACGCTGATCATTGGCGGACTCAGCCTGACCGCGGGATCGCTGTTTCAGATGACCGGCTGGACCGACCAGACCGGCGTCAACGAAATCGTCGTGGTCAGCATCGTCCAGGGCTTTGGCTTCGGACTGGTGTTCGTGCCGTTGAGCACGGTGGCGTTTCTGACGCTGCCCAATCATTTGCGCACCGACGGCACCTCGATGCTGACCCTGATGCGCAATGTCGCCAGCTCGATCGGCATTTCCATCGTGATTTCGCAACTGACGCAGGGATCGCGCCGGGTCTATGCGGTGCTGTCGGAACACGTCAACCCGTTCAACCACGCCATGCAGATGCCGAACGTGCGCGGCATGATCGACATGTCGACCGACGCCGGCCGCGCCATGGCGGATGCCATGGTGAAAGTGCAGGCGCAGATCATCGCCTTCTCGCAGGACTACCAGCTGGTGATGATCTTCATCCTGGTCTCGATTCCGCTGACCATCATGATCGGCTCGACCAAGGCCACGCTGCGGGCGCAGTCGGCAGCGGCAGCGCCGGATCATGCGGTGATCGAGTAGCGCTAAGACTCCGCTATTTGCTTGCTCAGCACCGTGCGCCACGCCGTTGAATCCATGCCGGCTTCCGGGCCGACCGCATAGGTTTCATAAAGACCATCGGCGGTTTTGTGGCCGGCCGCCTTGATCATTCCGATGAACTCGCCCCAGGCACTGCCGAGACCTTCGTAGCCGCCATGATAGGTGGTCTGCACGATGCTCATGGCCGGCCACTGCCCCGGCTTGACGCGGTTGACCGGTGCGACGGGGGCTGCGACCGGCAGGCAGATCTCGAAATCGAAGACGGTGCCGGGATCGCGCACGTGGTGGGTGAACCATGGGCCGGCCACCGCAATCTTCTGCGCGGCGACGGCGGCATTCAATTCGGCAAGGCCGGGACCCATGACCTTCTGGATTTCCGCGCGCGGCACCTGAAGCGGGATAAAGGCCGTGTGCTGGGGCGTGGTTTTGACGATGCGAAGCGGTTCGATCACGGCTGTACTCCAGGCTGCGGCTTAAGCGACGGCGGAAGATTTGATGAAGCTTTCGAGCCGGACGTAACTCGCTTCCATGCCGTGCTCCATGCCGGTCGCCAGCATCATCGTCCGCGTGGTTGAATCCGGCAGCGTCATCCGCATCGTCATCAGGGTGCCGGAGCCATCAGGCGCAAACGTCGTCTCGACATGATTGTCCGGCGTCGGGTCCGGCATGTGCATGCGCTCGACGTGAACCAGCCGGCTGAACGGTACCAGCTCGACAAACTCGCCGGTGACGTAGAACCCGGCGCCCTGGCCGTTGCTCCATTCGTATCTGATCTTGCCGCCCGGCCGTGCCTCGTTGATGCAGACCGGCATTGTCCAGCCCTCGGGGCCGAGCAGCCATTTCTGGATCAGCGCCGGCTCGGTATGCGCACGGTACACGGCCTCGGGCCGCGCGGCGAAGCGCCTGGTCACGACGACATGGGTGTCGCCTTCGGTCTTTAGCGTCAGCTTGCTCACGGGATTGCCTTTCAGTTTTCGGTTTTCATGTCGGCGAGGACATCGTCGAGCCGGTTGTAATTCGCGGCCAGCGCCTGCCGCAGCATGCCGAGCCATTGATCGATCTCGGTCATCGCGGATGGCGCCAACCGGCACGGCCGCTTGGTGCCGTCGACGCGGCGGATGATCAGGCCGGCGCCCTCGAGCACCTTGAGGTGGCGCGAGATCGCGGGCTGCGTCATCTCGAACGGCTCGACCAGTTCATTGACTGTCGCTTCGCCGAGCGCGAGGCGGGCCAGGATCGCCCGGCGGGTCGGGTCCGCCAGCGCGGCAAAGGAAGCATCGAGGTGCAACATATCAACTCCGTTATATAACCAATATATTATATAACTGACGCGGATTGTCAACGGCTTTCGATGGGCCTTTTGGTGGGAATGGGGATCGAAACGATATTCAGATGCCGCGATCGGCCCGGGAAGCGAGGACGGCATCGAAGGCGCTTCCCATCTCGGTGGTCGACGGCCTCAGCCCGGTAAACAGTTCGAAGGCATCGGCGGCCTGATAGATCGCGAGTTCGCGCCCGGTCATGACCTCGGGCCGCTGGCCTTGGCAGCGATCAGTAATGGCGTCCACAGCGGCGAATAAACCGCATCGGCCACCCACAGATCCCGATGCAGCAACTCGACGGGAATTGGCGAGCCACGGTTCGGCAGCATGCCGACCGGCGTTCCGTTGATGACGCCGACCGCGCCCTGCATGGCATCCGCGACGCTTGCCGCGATCCGCAACCGCAAGCGGCCCTGCAACTGCGCCGCCAGTTGCGCCGCTTTCGCCGGGTCGGAATCGAAGATGCCGAGTTCGGCCACGCCGAGATTGGCGAGTGCGAAGGCGATCGCCTTGCCGACGCCGCCGGCGCCGATCAGCGTTACCGGCCCGCGACGCGAGGCGGTCACCAGATTTGCAATTGCGCGTTCGAAGCCTGACGTGTCGGTATTGTGCCCGGTCAGCTTTCCGCCGCGCACGACGACGGTGTTGACCGCGCCGATGGCGCGCGCGCCATCCGACAATTCGTCGAGCAGCGGGACCACCGCTTCCTTGTAGGGAAAGGTGACGTTGACACCGGCAAAGCCGAAATTCTTCACGCCATCAAGCAGCGCCCGCAGGCCGGCGGGATCGGCGCCGGCGACTTCGATCAGTTGATAGTGGCAGCGAATGCCGAGCGCATCGGCCGCCCGCTCATGCATCGCCGGCGACGCCGACTGCGCGATCGGCGCCCCGATCAGCCCGGTCAGGAATCGCTTGCGATCGTGGGATGGATCGTCAGGCATGCAGGCTCATGCTCGCGTCAGGGCCGCGCCACCGCAAGGATTTTTTTGGCCGCTTCCAGCGCGCGGCGCGCCCGCGCCTCCGCCTTCACTGTCTTCGCGAGCTCCGCGGTCGGAACCTCGATGCTGATCGGAATATCCGCCGGCATCGTCTTGATCAGCGAAACCAGATCGATGCCGCCCTGCCCCGGAAACATCCGCTCGAAGCGCGCGGCATGCATCATTTCTTCCGTCGTCGCCGGCTGTTTGGCCGGGCCGTCGCATAACTGCCAGTAGTGCAGCCGGCCGGCGGGAATGCGCGCCAGCTCGCCGATCAGGCTGCTCGAGCGGTCGAAGTGCAGCGCATCGACCAGCACGCCGGCGTTGGGCTGGCCGACTTGAGCGACAATATGGTTGGCGGTGCGCAGGTTGGGGACCGACGTCCAGGGCATGAATTCGAGATCGGCGGTCAGCCCGTGCTGCGCCGCGGCCTCGCAGAATTGGCCGAAACGATCGGTAAAACGCTTCAGATCGGGGTCATAGCCCGCAACCAGGATGTTCTTGGCGCCGAGCCGCGCGCCGGTCTCGAAGAAGGCGGAGAATGAAGCAAGCTCGGTCTCAGGCCGGAAGGCGACCACCTCAAGGTCGGCCACCGTCACGCCGGTCGCATCGAGCCGGGCGAGTGTTTCCTTCAGGGCGGCCGCATCTTCCATCAGCGGATAGGCCACCCCTCCCGCGGTCGAGGGCAGCAGCCGGATGCCGACATGGTCGTAGCCGCAGGCTGCGGCGACCTCGATCAGTTCAGGCGGCGGGAGTTCGAGGACGGTTAGCGCGGCAAGCGAGAATTTCGGCATTATCCAACATCTACGATACGGGCATCGAGCGCGAACAGGCCCTGATACACCTCGGTATCGCCGATGTTGACAGTCAATTCAGGCGCTATTTCGGCCACCTTAAGTAGTGCATGACGGAGCGAGGCTTCATCCAGCGCCTCGACGATCAGGAGGCCGGCAAAAACCCCTTCGTCCTTGCGCATACCCTTTTCGACCGTCGGCACCGAGGTTCGGGCAATATCCGTGACGCCGATCTGCACCGCGGCGATGCCGTCGAGGGCGGCGACGTCTCCGGCCAGGCGATTGGAATCCTTCGGCAGATGTTCCAGACGCAGCGCCCCCACGGTCGAACCCTCGCCGCGACCGGCGCGCGCCGCCATCATCCCGCCGCCGCGAATGAAATTGCCCAACAGCGGCATGATCCGCTTTGACCACGGCGTCGGCGCGTTGAGCCGCGCCAGATAGGCGGGGCCGTCGAGCACATCGGGGGCTTCCAGCTCATACAGAATGAAGAAGCGGTTGAGATCGGAATGCAGCAGGCGAAAGACGCGGGAGGCCAGAAATCCCTGTGTCGTCACCCGCTCCGTGGTGTGCTCGCGCGTCAGCCAGTGCCGGTAATCGGTCAGGTGTCTCGGCTCGACATCGCTCCAGATCGCAAGAAACCCCGCGCCGCGCATCACGATCTCCTCCGCTCAGGCTTTAAGACCATGCAACGACGCCGGCACCGTAACCGGCAGCTTCCCAAGCCGCTGAACCGCGGCCAGCATCGCAGCGATATAGCCGTACGGCCCCATACCGCAGATCACAGCCGTGGAAGCGCTCGACGTGATCGAGTGCCGGTGCAGTTCGTCGCGGGCATGAATATTGGAGATGTGGACCTCGATCTTCGGCCCTTCGAATATCTTCAGGGCGTCGATCAACGCCACCGAGGTGAAGGAATAGGCAGCCGGGCTCATGATCAGCGCGTCGAAATTGCCGTGCGCCGACTGGATCCAGTTGACCAGTTCGCCTTCGAGGTTGGACTGGTGAAATGAAATCTCGACGCCGAGATATTTCGCCATCGCCTCGCAGCTCGCCTCGATTTGCTTCAGCGTCGTCGGGCCGTAGATGTGCGGCTCGCGAATGCCGAGAAAATTCAGGTTCGGCCCGTTCAGGATCATGATCTTGGTGGCCATCTTCGCTTCTCCGCTTTCTACCATGGTGCTCGCTGGCCGCCGACCCGGTTAACCCTTGTATCCCATCAGTCTCGGCAACCATAGAACCGAGTCAGGGGCGACCGTAATGAAGATCAGGACCAGCATCGCGGCAACAATGAACGGCAAGGCTTCCCGGACGATCGCCCCAAGCGGTTGCTTCGTCATGCCAGCGAGAACGAACAGCAGCAATCCGTAAGGCGGCGTAACGAGGCCGATCATGATGTTGACGACGACCACAACGCCGAAATGTACGAGATCGATTCCAAGCGCTTTCGCGGTTGGGATGAAGATCGGGACCACGACCAGCAGGATCGTACTGCCTTCGAGGAGACAGCCGAGCACCAGCAGGATGATGTTGACGATTAGCAGAAAGCCGCTCGCCGATGGATTGAGCCCGCTCATGAGGTGCGCGAGCCCGTTGGGGATATTCTCGACCGTCACCACATAGTTGAACGCAAGCGCACCTGCGATCAGCATGCCGACGGAAGTCGATGCCTTGCCGCTGGTGAGAATGGCGTCATACAGTTGTTTCCAGGTCACCGCGCGATAGAGCACGGTCGACGCGAACAATGCATAGAAGGCCGCGGCGGCAGCGCCCTCGGTCGGTGTCATCACGCCGCCATAGATACCGAACAGCAGGATTACCGGCAGCATCAGCGCCGGAAAAGCACTCAGCGTGATCTTCGGAATGTCGCGAACCGGAATGGCCGGTTCGACAGGAAAACCCCTGCGGCGCGCGATGATGGAATTCATCGCCATGAAGGCGCCGCCGAGAATCACGCCCGGCACGAACCCACCGAGAAACAGATAACCGATCGAGGTGTCAGAGATCAGGGCATAGAGCACCATCGGAATCGACGGAGGAATGATGGGCCCGATGATCGCCGCCGACGCCGTAATCGCAGCCGCATAGGCGACCGGATATTTGCCGCCCTTCGTCATCATGCCGATGATGATGCGGCCGATGCCGACCGCGTCCGCGATGGCGGAACCGGACATTCCGGCAAAGATCATATTGGCGACGACGTTGACATGGCCGAGACCGCCACGGAAGCGGCCGACAAGCACCAAACAAAATTGCAGGAGCCGGTCGGTGAGGCTGCCGATGTTCATCAGGTCGGCCGCCAGGATGAACAGCGGAATCGCGAGCAGCACGTAGCTGTTGAAGAGGCCGTTAAGGATTTGCTCGGCGACGGTGCCGAGGTCCGCTCCCGTCAGCAACAGGTAGAGGATCGACGAAGCGATCATCGCGTGCCCGATCGGCAGGCCGAGCGCCGCGAGGATCGTGATGGCGAGAATGCAAAGCGCGAACGGACTGACGGTCATGGTCAGTCGCCGACTTTGGCGGCTTCGGTGAGCGGAGACACCCCGCCACGGATGGCGCGATACACCAGCCACAGGTAACGGCCGATGCAGGCGACGGCGAAAACAAGATAGACCGAGTACATCAGGTTGATCGGCACATGCAGGTAGGCCGATCGTTCCACCTTCATGAAGCTGACATATTTGTAGGATGCCGGCAGCGAAATGCCGTACAGCAGAACCAGCGCGGTGCCGGTCACGACCGTGCAGACGCGCCGCGCGCCTTCGGAGATATTCGAATAGACTCGAAGCGAACTTCTTCCGCCTCGCCGATGACGAACGCCGCCCCCCAGAGCACGGTCCAGAGCCAGGCTGTCACGATCACCTCTTCCGTCCAGCCGACCGGATTGTTCAGCACGTAGCGGAAGAAAATCTGGATGATGAAGCAAGCAAACATTGTCGACAGCAGCGCTACCGCGACATTTTCCGCGCGCTTGCGGAGCCATCGGCCGAGCGCGGCCGCTTCATCGAATGCCATGATCATCCAGCCTGCGGTCACCTGCGGACCGAACATTTGCCGCACGGCGAATGAAACCGATCGTCATCCCGCGATGACGATGGCCGATTTCACGCCGGAAGCCCGTTCGGTCCAAAGCCTTACTTGACGGCGTTGATGCGTTCGAGCGCGCCCTTTGGCCAGTCGTTGCCGTATTTCTCGACATAACGCTTTTGCGCGAAGGCGCGGAAGGCGCCCTGATCCGGTTCATAGACCTTCTTGCCTTCTTTCTTGAAGTACTCGATGGCCTCGGCTTCCTGCGCATTGAACTTGTCCATGGACTCGCTCATCGTCTTGTCGGCGGCGGCCTGGAATTTGGCTTGCTGATCGGGCTTCATCGCGTCCCAGATTTTCGACCGCATCACCATGACGTCGTAGCCGATGACATGGCGCGTCAGCACGAACTGCGAGGTTACCTCGTCGAATTTCATCAGCTTGCTACTCACCAGCGGATTGTCCTGGCCGTCTACCGTGCCGGTCTGCAACGCGGTGTACAATTCCGCGTAGGCCACCGGTGTCGGATTGGCACCGATCGATTCACCGAGGAATTGCCAGAACTCGCCGGGGGGCATCCTGAGCTTGACGCCTGACATGTCGGCCGGCGTCTTGATCGTCTTGTCGGGCTTCAGATTGACGTTGCGCGAGCCGAAATACACCGGGGTTGATGATCTGGATGCCAAGCTGGTCCTTGGCCATCTTGATAAATTCCTTGCCGATGTCGCTCTTGAAGACTTTCTTGAGGTGATCGGAGTCGCGGAACAGATAGGCCGACGTCATCAGCGACCAGGCCGGGATCTGTTTGGAGATGTCGGCGGGTGCGAGATTGCAGAGATCGAGGTCGTCGCGCTGCAAGGCCACGAGTTCGGCACCCTGCTTGAACAGCGTGCTGTTCCAGTAGGGTTCGAAATCAAAATCATCCTTGATCGCGCCGGCGAGCGATTTGTAGGCCTCGGAGCGCATGTCGGCTTCGGTGAAGGTGGCGCTGAACCGGAGCTTGGTCTTTGCTTGTGCCCGAACGTGATAGGTCGAACCGAGCACGATCGCAGCGGTGCTGCCGGCCAGCACGGCGCGGCGCGTCAATCCTGAAGCCATTACTTCCTCCCTGTTTTCGCCCTGCGGGCTGTTCTTATTGGCCACCAAATCGTAAAATAACTGGTAAATCAAGAAATATCTTATATTATTGATTTTAGAGGTCAGATATCCTTGAGCGTGCCAAACAGGAGCGGCAAGGGTAGATATCCCCATGCCGACGACTGAAGAGCCAGGGGGCATCAATTGCTGACCAAAGCATCGACATCAGAGACGATCGGCGAGGCGGTTTATCGCCGGATCCGCTCGGACATCATTTTCGGCGCCTTGTCGCCGGGCCAGAAGCTCAGGCTCGAGAAGGTCAGCGACAGCTACGGAACAAGCATCAGCACGCTGCGCGAATTGTTGAATCGCATGTGCGCCGAAGGTTTCATTGTGGCCGAAGGCCAGCGCGGATTCGAGGTCGCACCAGTATCGATCCAGAATCTGCGCGAACTGGCCGGGCTACGAATTCTGCTCGAACACCACGCAATGACCGAGTCGTTCCGCGCCGGCGACGTCGAATGGGAAGGCCGCGTGGTATCCGCCCATCACAAGCTGGCGGCCACCGAGCGCGCGATCCTCTCCGACGGTGACGACGATCCTGAACTGCGCAAGCGCTATGACGGCGAATTTCACCAGGCGCTGATCTCGAGTTGCGGTTCGCGCGAACTGATGCAAACCCACGCCGTGGTGTTCGACAAATATTTCCGCTACGCGCTGCAGTACCGCGGCAGCGCCACGGTCGAGCAGCACCGGGCGCTGCTGGATTGCGCGCTGAAGCGCGATATCGAAACCGCAAAAAAAATCCTCACCGACCACATCAACAGTTGCGTCGCGCACGCGCTGTCGATCGGCACGCTGAAATAATCAGGCTGGCGTGAGCGCATCCGAGGCCGCGACATAGGCGAAGGCGATCGCCGGCCCAAGCGTGATTCCCGGACCCGGATAGGTGCCGCCCATGATCGACTGCATGTCATTGCCGCAGGCATAGAGACGCGGGATCGGCCGGTTCCCGGTATCGAGCACGCGGGCGCTGTCGTCGGTGACCAGCCCGGCCGAGGTGCCGATGTCGGACGGATAGAGCCGCAGCGCATAGAACGGCGCCGTTGCGATCGGGCCGAGATTGGGATTGGCGCCACCGGCCGATGCATCGCCGTTGTGGTTTTGATAGATCGTGCTGCCGCGACCGAAATCGGGATCGTGGCCGGTTCGCGCGTAACGGTTCATTTCGTCGACGGTGGCGCGCAGATTGACGGGATCGACCTTCAATTGCTGCGCCAATTGTTCGATGCTGTCGGCGGCGACGAGATATCCGTCGGCGACCGCAGCGCGCGTGCCCCAGCCGCCGGGGCGCACCATGCCGAGACCGTATTTCCGCAGCGAAACCGCATCCGCAATCAGAAATGCGGGGATGGCCGATTTGGCATTGGCCAGCATTTCCTGTGCGAACTGGTGATAGGAGATCGCTTCGTTGACGAAGCGGCGCCCAGTGCTGTCGACCACCAAGGTCCCTGGCTTGCCGCGGTCGAGCACGAAGTGCGGAAATACCGCGTTCGATCCGTCAGCACGGCGCCGGATCGACGCCGGCGCCCAGAACGCCGCGCTGAGATCGCGGTCACTGAGGCGCGCGCCGATTTCGATCGCCTTGTCCTGCGCATCGCCGGTCGAGCCTTCTGCGACCAAGGACCAGGTCTCATCGGTACCCAGCGCCGCGCGCCGCTTGGCGTGGCGATTGAAGCCGCCGGCCGCCAGGATCAGCCCGGCCTTGATCGATATCTCGCGCGAGACACCGTTTGATGTGAGCACCGCGCCGGTCACCGGCCCATCGGCAGCGCGGACGATCTTCGCAAGCGATGCGCCGGTGACGATATCGACGTCGTGGCGGATCAGCGAATACAGCAGACGGCCGACCAGCGCGTTGCCCATCACCAGCCGCGTGCCCCGGCCGTGGCTCAGCCGGTCGCGCCCGTAGCGCGCCAGCAGTTTTGCGGCATGGGCGAACGATGTGATCGATTTCGTCGACGCCAGGAAATGACCGATATCGGTGCGATCAACCATCATGCCGCCGAGCAGCGTGAACTCCGGCAGCGGCGGGCGCAGCAGCCTGAACGCGTCGCCGAGCAACCGCCCGTCGAACGGCAGCGGCTCCAGGGCACGCCCCGCCAATGCAGCGCCTTCGAGTTCCGAACGATAGTCCGGATGCCGCGCATAGGCACGCAGCCTGACCTCGGAATGAAGCTCAAGAGTCTCGACCGCTTCGGGGCCGGCTTTCAGAAAGCGCCCACGCAGCGTGGCATCGGCGCGGTTGCCGACGATCTGCTGCAGGTATCGCTCGACGTTTTCAGCGCTATCGGAGGCGCCAACAGCGTGGCGCGTGTTCGGGATCCAGAGTGAGCCGGCCGAAAACGCCGAGGTGCCGCCGACAAACGCCGTCTTCTCCACCAGCAGCGTTTTGGCACCGCGAATAGCGGCAAACAGCGCGGCGGACATGCCCGCCGCACCGGCGCCGATGACGACGACATCATAGTTCGGTGCGACGTCGGACAATCCGGCATGGAGCAAGGGCGCATCCTTCAGACGTCGAAGAACACCGTCTCGTTGTCGCCCTGCATACGGATGTCGAGACTATAGACCGCGTTGCCGCTGCCGGCCTTGCGCGTCGCGATCAAGGTGCGGCGACGATCGGCCGGCACCAGCGCCAGTACTGGATCGGCGGCATTGGCGGCCTCGCCGTCGAAATAGATCCGGGTATAGAGATGCAGCAGCATGCCGCGCGCGAACACCGCGAGCAGAATATGCGGCGCCTGCGGCTTGCCGTCGGGATCGGCGACCGGGCCGGGCTTGATGGTGTCGAAGGCGTAACCGCCATTGGCATCGGTGCCGATGCGGCCAAATCCCTTGAACGACGAATTCGGCAATGCGCGCTTGTCCTGCGGATCGGCGAAGCGGCCCTGCGCATCGGCCTGCCAGATTTCCAGCATGCAATCCGGCATCGGCGCGCCGTCGCCGTCGAACACCCGGCCTTCGACGCGAATCCGTTCGCCCGACGTATCCGCCGTGACGAGATTGTTGCTGAACGCGTCGTTCCAGTCGTATTTACCCTGCGAGGTCAGCCCGTAGGCGAAATACGGACCGACGGTCTGCGACGGGGTGACGCCGTCTGGCTTGGTTGATGGCACTTACTTGGTCTCCACTTACTTGGTCTCCATGGGCGTGGCGTTGCGCCCGCGCAGCACAATGTTGAAGCGGTAGCACAGCGCCCAATCCGGCTTGGTGTTCTCCAGATCGAACGACGAGATCATGCGATCCCGCGCCTTCGCATCCGTGACCGAATTGAAGATCGGGTCGAACGGGAACAAGGGATCGCCGGGGAAATACATCTGCGTCACCAGCCGCGACACGAAGGAGTGCCCGAACACGGAGAAGTGGATGTGGGCCGGACGCCAGGCGTTGTGGTGATTGCCCCAGGGATAGGCGCCGGGCTTGATGGTGACGAAGCGGTAATAGCCTTCCGAGTCCGACTGCGCGCGGCCGGCACCGGTAAAATTCGGATCGAGCGGCGCCGGATGCTGGTCGACGACGTGGACATAACGGCCGCAGGCATTGGCCTGCCACAGTTCGATCAGCGTATTGGCGACGCCGCGGCCGTCTTCGTCGAGCACATGGCCGTGCACGATGATGCGCTCGCCAAGCGGCTCGCCTTTCCCCTGCAAGGTGAGGTCGTGATCGTTCTCGCGCACGGTCTCGTGGCCGTAGACCGGCCCGGTCAGTTCCGACAGCGTATGCCGCATCGGAATCAGCGGCCTCGTCGGCGAGCGTTTGACCGTGCTCTTGTAGCCGGGCGACAGCCGCGGCGGATGGGCGGCGAGACTGGAGATCGGGTAGATCAGGCTCATGGTCGTATCCTCATCCAAAACCGTCATTCAGGGGCACATCGAAGACGCGAGCCCGGAATCCAGAACCACGATCGGGAGTATGGATTCCGGGCTCGATGCTTCGCATCGCCCCGGAATGACGGACTAAACGTCCGTCAGTTCAGCTTCTCGATCGCCATCGCAACGCCCTGACCGACGCCGACGCACATGGTGGCGAGGGCAAGCTTGCCACCGCGCTTCTCCATGCCGTGCACCGCCGTCATCGCCAGCCGCGCGCCGCTCATGCCAAGCGGATGGCCGAGCGCGATCGCGCCGCCATGCGGGTTGACGAAGTCGGCATCGTCCTTGACGCCCAACTGCCGCAGGCAGGCTATGCCCTGCGAAGCGAAGGCTTCATTGAGCTCGATCAAATCGAAGTCGCTGATTTTCAGGCCCAACCGTTCCATCAGCTTGCGGGTCGCCGGCACCGGGCCGATGCCCATGATGCGCGGCGGCACCGCGGCCGAGGCGAGACCGAGAATGCGCGCCCGCGGCGTCAACCCGTGCTTCTTCACGGCGGCGGCGGAAGCCAAAATCATCGCGGCGGCGCCGTCATTGACGCCGGAGGCATTGCCGGCCGTCACCGTGCCGGGATTGCGCACGATCGGCTTCAGTTTGGTCAAAGCTTCCAGCGCGGTTTCCGGCCGCGGATGCTCGTCCTTGTCGACGATAACAGGTCCGGCCTTGCCGCCGGGCACCGACACCGGCGTGATTTCCTCGGCAAAGTAACCGGAAGCAATCGCGGCACCGGCGCGCTGCTGCGAGCGGATCGCGAACGCGTCCTGGTCCGCGCGCGACACCTGGAATTCCTCGGCGACGTTCTCGCCGGTCTCCGGCATCGCATCGACGCCGTATTGCGCCTTCATCAAGGGGTTGATGAAGCGCCAGCCGATGGTGGTGTCGTAGATCTCGGCCGAGCGCGCGAACGCTTCCGGTGCCTTGCCCATCACGAACGGCGCCCGCGTCATCGATTCGACGCCGCCGGCAATCGCGAAATCGATTTCACCGGCGCGGATCGCGCGGCCTGCAGCGCCCACCGCATCGAGGCCGGAGGCACAAAGACGATTGAGGGTTTGGCCGGGAACCGAGGCGGGCATGCCCGCCAGCAACAGCGCCATCCGCGCGACGTTGCGGTTGTCTTCACCGGCCTGGTTGGCGCAGCCGTAAAAGACTTCGTCGACCTGCGACCAGTCGAGCCCGGGATGCTTGGCCATCAGCGCCTTGATCGGGGCCGCACCGAGATCGTCGGCGCGCACCTTGGCGAGCGAGCCGCCGAACCGGCCGATCGGGGTCCGGACGGCATCGCAAATAAATACATCACCCATTGAATCGCTCCCTGAATGCCGCGCTTGAGGCGGTGGCCCGCCTGAATTGATGGCGAGTTTTAGGAGCGCGCTCGCGGCAGGTCAATTGAGGCTTCGCCTGCTTTCGCCGAGGACCCCTCATGCTCCCACCGCGGGCATGATCAATTAACGGGCTACCGGGCGTGGAAAACCCGGACAAAGCCGGTAAAGCGATAGGACCGGGCGACGAAATTTTGTAGTTTGCGCCGCAATGACCCTGCAGCAACCCATCCCCGCCCCAGAGCCACCCGAACCCACGCCGGCCGCTGCAGCCAATTCGCGCGTCACACCGATGATGGAACAGTATCTCGAGATCAAGGCCGGCCATCCCGGGCTGCTGCTGTTCTACCGGATGGGCGATTTCTACGAGCTGTTCTTCGAGGATGCCGAGATCGCGTCCAAAACGCTCGGCATCGTCCTGACCAAGCGCGGCAAGCACCAGGGCATGGATATACCCATGTGCGGCGTGCCGGTGGAGCGCTCCGAGGATTACCTGCACCGGCTGATCAATGCCGGGCATCGGGTCGCTGTGTGCGAGCAGACCGAGAACCCGGCGGAAGCGCGCGCCCGCGGCAACAAGAGCGTGGTCCGCCGCGGCGTGGTGCGCCTGGTGACGCCGGGCACGTTGACCGAAGACACGCTGCTGGATGCCCGCACCAACAATTATCTGCTGGCGATCGCGCGCGCCCGTGCCTCTGCCGGCGGCGACCGCGTCGGCCTCGCCTGGATCGATATTTCGACCTCCGAATTCATGGTGACGGAATGCTCGACCGCGGAACTCGCGGCGACCTTGGCGCGCATCAATCCGAACGAAGTCATCGTTACCGACGCGCTCTATGGCGATCCCGATCTCGGGGCACTGCTGCGCGAACTGCCCGCCGTAACGCCGCTGACCCGCGACGTCTTCGACGGCGCCACCGCCGAGCGTCGTCTGTGCGATTATTTCGCGGTCGCGACCATGGATGGCCTCAGTGCGATGTCGCGGCTGGAGACGACCGCCGCCGCCGCCGCCGTCACCTATATCGACCGCACCCAGGTTGGAAAACGTCCGCCGCTGTCGCCGCCCTCACGCGAGGCCGCCGGCACCACGATGGCGATCGACCCGGCCACCCGCGCCAATCTCGAATTGACGCGAACGCTGGCGGGCGAACGCCGCGGATCGCTGCTCGATGCGATCGATTGCACGGTGACGTCAGCCGGATCGCGGCTGCTGGCCCAGCGGCTGGCGGCGCCGCTCACCGACAGCGCCGTGATTGCACGGCGGCTGGATGCGATCGCAGCCTTTGTCGCCGACAGTGCGGCGCGCGAAGATGTCCGGACTACGCTACGCGCCGCGCCCGACATGTCGCGCGCGCTGGCGCGGTTATCGGTCGGACGCGGCGGCCCGCGCGATCTGGCGGGACTGCGCGACGGTATCCTCGCCGCCGATCAGGCGCTGGCGCGGCTCGGACAATTGCAGGCGCCGCCGTCGGAAATCGTTGCCGTGATGGAGGCGTTGCGCCGCCCGTCGCGCGACCTCGCCAACGAATTCGAGCGCGCGCTGGCCGAGCAATTGCCGCTGATCAAGCGCGACGGCGGTTTTGTTCGCGAGGGCTATGAGCCCGCGCTGGACGAAACCCGCAGCCTGCGCGACGCCTCGCGCCTCGTGGTCGCGGCAATGCAGGCGCGCTATGCCGACGACACCGGCATCAAGGCGCTCAAGATCCGGCACAACAACGTTCTCGGTTATTTCGTCGAGGTCACCGCGCAGCACGGCGACCGGCTGATGGCCCCGCCGCTGAACGCGACCTTCATCCATCGCCAGACCCTGGCCGGACAGGTTCGTTTCACGACTGCCGAGCTCGGCGAGATCGAAGCCAAAATTGCCAACGCCGGCGACCGCGCGCTCGGGCTGGAGCTGGAAATTTTTGAACGGCTCTGTGCCATGGCGCTGGCCGCCAGCGAAGATCTGCGCGCCGCGGCGCATGCGTTCGCGCTGCTCGATGTCGCGACCGCGCTCGCCAAACTCGCGATCGACGACAACTACGTGCGGCCCGACGTTGATTCATCGCTCGGCTTCGCGGTCGAAGGCGGCCGCCATCCCGTGGTCGAGCAGGCGCTGAAGCGCAACGGCCAGCCGTTCATTGCCAATGCCTGCGACCTCTCGCCGGGACCGGGCCAGAAATCCGGCCAGATCTGGCTGATCACCGGCCCCAACATGGCCGGTAAATCGACCTTCCTGCGCCAGAACGCGCTGATCGCGTTGATGGCGCAGATCGGCTCCTATGTGCCGGCGTCGCGCGCGCGGATCGGCGTCGTCGACCGGCTGTTTTCGCGCGTCGGCGCCGCCGACGATCTCGCGCGCGGCCGATCGACGTTCATGGTGGAAATGGTCGAGACCGCCGTGATCCTCAACCAGGCCAGCGAACGCTCGCTGGTGATCCTCGACGAAATCGGCCGCGGCACCGCGACCTTCGACGGTTTGTCGATCGCCTGGGCCGCGATCGAGCATCTGCACGAGGCCAACCGCTGCCGCTCGCTGTTCGCGACGCATTATCACGAGCTGACCGCGCTCTCGGCAAAGCTGCCGCGGATGTTCAACGCTACGGTGCGGGTGAAGGAATGGCAGGGCGACGTCGTGTTCCTGCACGAGGTGCTGCCCGGCTCCGCCGACCGCTCCTACGGCATCCAGGTCGCAAAGCTCGCAGGCCTGCCGCCCGCCGTGATCGCGCGCGCCAAATCGGTGCTGGCAAAACTCGAAGCGCAGGACCGCGGCCAGACCGCGCGCGCGCTGGCCGACGATCTACCGCTGTTCGCCGTCCCCTCCCGCGCCGCCGCCGAACCGGCGCCGCCGACCGAAGCGGAGTTGCTGCTGGAAGCGGTGAAGGCGCTGCACCCCGACGAGATGTCGCCGCGCGAGGCGCTGGAGGCGTTGTATGCATTGAGGGCGAAGCTGCCGAAGCGGTAATCAGGCGGCCGCCGCCTTCCTTCTTCCGTTCCACCACAGCGCCAGATTCCATCCTACGCAGGTCGATAGCGCGAGGCTCAACCCGATCACCGAGCCGAACTGCAACGCCGCGACATGCAGCACCGCGATGGCGATGCCGAGCCCGATCAAGCCCCAGGCGCTGTTGGCGAGCACCGCCGCGGTCGGCGGGCCGCCGATGCGGGGATGCAGGATCAGCATCATGGAGGTGAACACCACCGGAAACAGCGCGATCATGCCGCTGATCTTCGGACCCATCCATCCCGATAGCGTGACGACGGTCGCGACCAATGTCGCCACCAGCGATGCCCGCAATGGAATGTCGTACCAGCGGCGTTTGATCGGCGGCATTTTCGCATGACGATAGCGCGCGAGCAGCGGCACGCAGATGGTGAAGGCGATCGCGTTCACGATCAGGCCGCCGGCCAGCGACCACGACACCGAGCGGATGATCGCCGCCAGCGCGAGCCAGACCGTCACCGCCGCCGCACAACTGAGCAGCGCGCCATGGCGCTGCGCCAGCACCACGTAAGTAAGCCCGAGGAAGATCGTCGCGGCGTTGATCGGCAAGCTCGCCAGCGCGCCCTCGGCGATGAACGCCGCATCATGATCGAGTGCGAGGAACACATAAGACGGCCCCGCCGAAATCGGCAGCGTCGCCACCAGCGCGCCGATCACCGGCCCGGATTTTTCGGTGATGACGGACGCCGACACCACGAACGCCGCCGTGATCGCCATGCGGAGCGCGAGCGTCAGCAGGAAGGTGAGTTCGGGGGACATTTACCTGTCGTCCCGGCGAAGGCCGGGACCCATACGCCGTGGCCTATCGGTTCTCGGACGCGATCGTTGAAAGCTTCTGCAACGATTCACATCGGTGGTGATGGGTCCCGGCCTTCGCCGGGACGACAGTAACTAGATCCGATGCATCGACACCGAAACCTTCGGACCGTTCTTGATGGTCTGGTAGACCACGCAATAACGCTCGGTGAGCTTCAGCAGCAGGTCGAGCTTGTCCTGCGGCGCATCGGTTTCGACGTCGAAGCGCAAACGGATTTCGGCGAACCCAACCGGCGCTTCCTTGTCGACGCCGAGCGTGCCGCGAAAATCGAGATCGCCTTCGGCGATGACGTTGCCGGTCTTCAGCGGAATTTCGACGGCGGTCGCCACCGATTTCAGTGTCACGCCGGCGCAGGCGACCAGCGCTTCCAGCAGCATGTCGCCGGAACACAGTTCGAGTCCGGAGCCGCCGGTGGCCGGATGCAGGCCGGCCATCGACAGCGCGCGGCCGGTCTCGACCTTGCACGCGATGCCTTCACTGTCGATCGAGCCCTTGGCCTTGAGGGTGATCATCGCCGTCTTCGGGTCGGTCTTGTAGCGTTCCTTGATCGGGGCCTGCATAGCGCGGAGTTCGGCGGCGTCCATTTTCTTCTCCCGTATTCTTGGAGTCTTGTATTTTGACGCATTTTCTTCACGCGAACCGGTACCCACTTCGCTTGAAAACGCTTTGGCCCGATTTAGTGGGAAATCACAGCCTTGTCACCACCACATCGCCTCACCCGCGTTCGATTTCGGGTCGGCATCGGGCACGCTGCGGTCGAGCGAGCGGTCCAGCGCGGTCAGCACCCGGCGCTTGAAATTGTCGAAATGGGGAGAATTGCGGTCGCGCGGCCGCGCCAGGTTGATCTTGATCTCCTCGAACAGCCGGCCCGGCCGCGGCCGCATCACGAGTACGCGATCCGCCAGCACCACCGCTTCGTCGACGTCATGCGTGACCAGAATGAGCGTCGGCCGGGTGTCGTTCCAGAGGTCGAGCAGATGATCCTGCAAATCCCGCCGCGTGAAGGCGTCTAGCGCCGAAAAAGGCTCGTCCAGCAGCAGCACTTCCGGTTGCGGCACCAGCGCACGTGCAATCGCGACCCGCTGCGCCTGCCCGCCGGAGAGTTCGCGCGGCCACGCCTTGGCCTTGTCCGCCAGGCCCACCCGCGCCAGAGCGCGCAACACCTTGCCGCCCCTGACGTTGGCCGTCAGGTCCGACAGGCCGAAGCCGATATTGTCGGCGACGCTGAGCCACGGCAGCAGTCGCGGCTCCTGGAAGATGATGCCGATTTTGGCATGCGGCGAGGTGATCGTGGTGTCGTCGAGCGTCACCGTGCCGGTGCTTGCGCGGTCGAGGCCAGCGATGGCGCGCAGCAGTGTGGACTTGCCGCAACCGGAGCCACCGATGATGGCGACGATTTCGCCGGGCCGGATATCGGCGGAAAAACGCTCCAGCGCGTGAACGCCGTTGGGATAGGTTTTACCGACCCGATCGAGTGCGAGCATCAGCCGCCTCCGCTTTGGCGGCCGAACGCATCCTGCCCGCGCAACAGCGGCGCGGTGGCGAGTTCGATCAGCCAGTCGGTGGTCTTGCCGAGGACGGCGAAGATCACGATCGCCGCGAGGATTTGCGCGGGCTTGCCGAGCTGCTGGCCGTCGATCAGGAGATAGCCGAGCCCTTCGGACGCGCCCATGAATTCGGCGGCGACGACGAACATCCAGCCCAGACCGAGACCGACGCGCAGCGCCACGACATAGGCCGGCAGCACCGCGGGCAGCAAAATGCGACGGATCATCGCCGGCCCCGACAGACGAAACGTGCGGCCAACCTCGACAATCTTGCGATCGACCGAAAGGATCGCACCCATTACGCCGAGATAGACCGGAAAGAACACGCCGACCGCGATCAGCGCGACTTTAGAAGTTTCGAAAATGCCGAGCCACAGGATGAACAGCGGCACCCAGGCGATCGAGGGAATCGCGCGCAGCGCCTGCACGGTCGGATCCAGCAGCCGCCGCGCCAGTCCCCAATAGCCGGAGACCGCGCCGAGCAGCGTGCCGCCGACGACACCAAGGCCGAAGCCGGCGCCGACCCGCATCAGCGTCGCCATGATATGCCGCGACAGCTCGCCACTCTTCGCCAGTTCCACGATGGTGGCGAAGATTTTTGTCGGCGGCGGCACCAGTCTTCCGTTGGAATAGCCGAGCCAGACCACGATTTCCCAGACCAGCGCCAGCCCCACCGGCAGCAGCAGCCCCAGCGCCGGCCGCGCATAGCGGACCAGGCGCACGGAAGACGCAGGCGGCGTCATCGCTTCGGTCCGTTCCAGCGCTGGCAGTTCAACGGTCATGGCCATAGCAAGAACGCCTCTCGCGCGGGATTGCAAGGTGGGGATGGTCGGCACGATCCTCCCCTCTCCCCTTGTGGGAGAGGGTGGATCGAATGAGCGTCAGCTCATTCGAGACGGGTGAGGGGTCTGTCTCCGCGGATAGAAACCCCTCATCCGCCTTCGCTTTGCGAAGGCACCTTCTCCCACAGGGGGAGAAGGGAATAGACGCCGGCAGCCGTCAATTCGTCGGCAGCGGGACCTGGTCGTCGATCAACGCATCCAGCGTCGCCTTGACGTCGACCTTGGCATCGATGACGCCGGCCTGCTGCAGGGCGATGCCGGCGGCGAGGATCGACTCGCGTTGCGGTGCGCCGATGCGGCTGTGGGTCAGTTCGGTGCGCTCCTTGAGCTGCTTGTCGACGACAGTGTCAGGCAGCTTGGTGACGCCAATGAAGGTCTTCTTCAGGTCGTCGTAATTGGCCAGCGAATATTTGCGGGCTTCCTCATACACCGCGAGCACGCGGCGGACGATTTCCGGATTATCCTTCAAGAACTGCTCGCGCACATTGAGGATGCCCCAGGTGTTGGCATCGGCCTTGCGATAAAACAGTTTGGCGCCGTCCTCGACTTCGGCCTGCGCCATCATCGGGTCGAGACCGGCCCAGGCGTCAACGTCGCCGCGGATCAGCGCGGTCTTGCCGTCGGCGTGCTGCAGCAGCACCGGCGTGATGTCCTTTTCGGTCAGGCCGGCGCCAAGCAGCGCGCGCACCAGGAAGATGTGCGGGTCGGCGCCGCGCGTCACCGCGACGCGCTTGCCCTTGAGGTCCGCCACCGAAGCGATCTTGGAGTCCTTCGCCGTCACCAGCGCGGTCCATTCCGGCCGCGAGTAGACATAGATCGACTTGATCGGGTTGCCGTTGATCCTGGCGACCAGCGCCGCCGAGCCCGCGGTCGAACCGAAATCGATCGAGCCGGCGTTGAGGAATTCGAGCGCCTTGTTGGAACCGGCCGACTGCACCCAGACCACGCTGATGCCGTCCTTGGCGAATTCCTTTTCCAGCAATCCCTTTTGCTTGAGCACCATCGACACCGGGTTGTAGGTCGCCCAGTCGATGTGAATCTCCTTGAGCGCATCGGCAGCAAAGGCCCCACCGGGCAGCAAGGTTGCGGTCGCGATCATCGCAGCCGTGGTTAACCCAGCCATGGCGCGCCGTGAAATTCTGGACATCGTCCCCTCCTCCAAAGGTCCTGAAAACCACCTTGTTTTTCAATATGTTATAGCTAGATGCAATGAGAAAATACGTCCCGCCAACGCGCAACCGCGAGCACAGCTTTGCCGAAACGGATTGGAATTCAGCATAGAACTGCTGCTACCGTACAATCATCAGTGACAGCGTCTGCGCCGTCCGATATCGGGGTAGACCATGGATAGCATCGTGACAGACCGCCCTGCCGTGGATGATCGTTTCGATACCGCGCGGATCACCGCCGCGGTCGACGCCCTTGCCGAAAAGCATACCGGCCGCGAGGACGTGTTTCGCTCGGCGCTGGCACAACTGCTCAAGGGCGAAATGATCGCGGCGCGCACCACCGCGCAAGCCATCCTGTTGAAGGACCGTCACGGCCGGCGCTGCGCCGAGCGGCTCTGCTTCATGCAGGACGAAATCATCCGCATTCTCTATTCCGCCGCGACGCGGCATCTCTATCGCTCGCATGTGCCGTCCGGCGCCGAGCGCATGGCCGTGGTCGCGACCGGCGGCTACGGCCGCGGCTTGATGGCGCCGGAGTCCGACATCGATCTGCTGTTCATCCTGCCCTACAAACAGACCGCCTGGGGCGAGCAGGTCGCCGAAGCCATTCTGTATTGCCTGTGGGACATGGGGCTGAAGGTCGGCCACGCCACGCGGTCGGTTGATGAATCGATCCGGCAGGCCCGCGGCGACATGACGATCCGCACCGCGATCCTGGAGACCAGATTCCTGACCGGCGACCAGCCGCTCTACGACGAACTGGTCGCGCGCTTCGACAAGGAAGTGGTGCAGGGCACCGCGTCCGAATTCGTCACCGCCAAACTCGCCGAGCGCGAGGAACGCCATCGCCGCGGCGGGCAATCGCGCTACCTGGTCGAGCCCAACGTCAAGGACGGCAAAGGGGGCCTGCGCGACCTGCACACGCTGTTCTGGATCGCGAAATATGTTTACCGCGTCCGCGAGACCGGCGAACTGGTCGAGCGCGGCGTGTTCGACGCGCAGGAATACCGCACCTTCCGCCGCTGCGCCGACTTCCTGTGGTCGGTGCGCTGCAATTTGCATTTCGTCTCCGGCCGCGCCGAGGAGCGGCTGTCGTTCGACATGCAGCGCGAGATCGCGGTGCGGCTCGGCTATACCTCGCATCCCGGCATGCAGGATGTCGAACGCTTCATGAAGCACTATTTCCTGATCGCCAAGGACGTCGGCGATCTCACCGCGATCCTGTGCGCCAAGCTGGAAGACGAACAGGCCAAGCCGGCGCCGGTATTGAGCCGGGTGGTGGCGCGACTGCGGCCGGGCAGCACGGCCCGGCGGCGGCGGGTACCTGACAGCGACGACTTCATCATCGACAACAACCGCATCAATCTTGCGACCCCCGATGTCTTCAAGCACGACCCGGTCAACCTGATCCGGATCTTCCGGCTCGCCCAGAAGAACAACCTCGCCTTCCATCCCGACGCGATGCGCACGGTGACGCGCTCGCTGAAGCTGATCAACACCCAGCTTCGGGAAAATCCGGAAGCCAACAAGCTGTTCATGGAGATTCTGACCTCCGACAACGCCGAGATCGTGCTGCGGCGGATGAACGAGACCGGCGTGCTCGGTCACTTCATCCGCGCCTTCGGCAAGATCGTGTCGATGATGCAGTTCAACATGTACCACCACTATACGGTGGACGAGCATCTGCTGCGCTGCGTCGGCTTCCTGCAGGAGATCGAACGCGGCGGCAATGACGAGTTCACCGTCGCCAGCGACCTGTTCCGAAAACTCCGCCCCGAGCACCGCGCGGTGATCTACATCACCACGCTGCTGCACGATATCGCCAAGGGCCGGCCCGAGGATCACTCGATCGCCGGCGCCAGGGTGGCGCGACGGCTGTGCCCGCGGTTCGGCTTCAACGCCGCCGATACCGAAACGGTGGCGTGGCTGATCGAGGAGCACCTCACCATGTCAACGGTGGCGCAGTCGCGCGACCTCTCCGACCGCAAGACCATCGAGAATTTCGCCGCCGTGGTGCAGTCGGTCGAGCAGATGAAACTGTTGACCATTCTCACCACTGCCGATATCCGCGGCGTCGGGCCCGGTGTGTGGAACGGCTGGAAGGCGCAATTGCTGCGCACGCTGTATTACGAAACCGAGCCGGTGCTGACCGGCGGCTTCTCGGAAGTGAACCGCGCGCAGCGCATCGCGGTGGCGCAATCCGAATTCCGCGCCGCTTTCACCGAATGGCCGGAAGCCGAACTCAACGCCTATATCGCCCGGCAATATCCGGCCTACTGGCTCAAGGTCGAACTGCCGCGCAAAATCCGCCACGCGCGCTTCCTCCGGGCCAGCGAACAGGCCGGCCACAAGCTCGCGATCAATGTCGGCTTCGACGAAGCGCGCGGCGTCACCGAACTGACGATCCTCGCCGTGGACCACCCGTGGCTGCTGTCGATCATCGCGGGCGCCTGCGCCTCTGCAGGCGCCAACATCGTCGATGCCCAGATCTACACCACCACCGACGGCCGCGCGCTCGACACCATCGCGATCTCCAGGGAGTACGACCGTGACGAGGACGAGGGCCGCCGCGCCACGCGAATCGGCGAGATGATCGAACAGGTGCTGGAAGGCAAGTTGCGGCTGCCCGAAGTGGTGGCGCGCAAGGCCGCTGGCCGCGGCAAGGTCCGCCCCTTCGTCGTGGAGCCGGAAGTCACCATCAACAACGCGTGGTCGGACCGCTACACCGTGATCGAGGTCTCCGGCCTCGACCGCCCCGGCCTGCTGTACCAGCTCACCACGGCGATCTCGAAGCTCAACCTCAACATCGCCTCGGCGCATGTCGCGACCTTCGGCGAACGCGCCCGCGACGTGTTCTATGTCACCGACCTGCTCGGTGCCCAGATCAACGCGCCGACCCGCCAGGCCGCTATCAAGAGCGCGCTGATTCATCTGCTGGCGAGCGAAGAGAGCGTCGCGGCGTAGCGGCGGCGTAAGACGCCTCCCGAGGCGCGCGCGCTCGCACGCGACCGCATTGCCGCACCTCGGCCAACCATGCCCGTCTGCGCCGGAACGCAGATTCGCCTTCGCGCGCGGCGGACCGCGCGCCTAGTCCTACGGCGTGAACTTGTAGGAGACGCCTGCGCGGACGGTGTCGATGGTCTGGCGGCCGCCTTTGTCGGCTCTGGAGAAATCGCCGGTGAACGTCGAGACGCTGGTGTCGGTTTGTTCGATGGTGCCGAAATCGTAGTGGAGATATTCGGCGCGCGCGATCCAGTTCGACGTCCCGATGAAAGTTTCGACGCCGACGCCGGCGACCCAGCCGAACAGATCGCGCGGCGTTGCACTGATCTGGGCAGCGCCGCCCGTAGAAACGAAAGCGAAATTTCGCAAGCTGTGCTCAAAGGCCAGACCGCCGGTGCCGTACAGCAGCCAGCCCGGCGCTGGCGTCCAGCCGAGGCGGCCGCGCATCGAGCCGAGATACTTCACATTGTCGGACAGCGTATCGGTCTGGCCTCCCGCCGTCACCGGAATCGAACTGCCCTTGATGCCGGTGGCGCTGCCGTCGATTTCGAGGCCGGCGACCACCTTGGCGTATTGCCAGTTGTAACCGGCTTGGCCGCCGCCGAGCCAGCCCCGGGACTTGATGCCGCCTTCACGAATCGTCGCGGTGACGACGGTCGAAAAATCGTTTTCCTTGCAGCCGTAGCCGCCATGGGCGCCGATGTAGAATCCGGCCCAGCCTTGCAAGCTCACCGGCATGCGCGGGGCTTTGGCGTCGACCGCGGGCGCCGCGGTCAGCGACTGGCCGTCCGGACCGAACTTGTACGACACGCCGGCACGCACGAGGTCGATCGTTTGATGTCCCGCCGTGATGGTTCCGGCAAGCGTGTTTCCCGGCCTATCGACGAAAAAGCTACCGTCAGGATTGATGCGTCCGAAATCGTAATGCAGATATTCAAGGCGCCCGATCCAGTTTGAGCTGCCGAGCATCACTTCGGCGCCGACACCCGCAGCCCAGCCAAAATGGTCGGTCGGCGTCACGAACCTCGCAGAGGAAGTGCCGCCGGGTCCGGTCTGCGTGAACGTTTGGGCGAGTTCAAAGCGCTCCCAGGCGAGACCCGCGGTGCCGTACAGCAGAACGCTGTCCGTCGGCGACCAGCCGAGACGGCCGCGAAGCGTGCCGAGATATTTTACTTTCTCGTCGAAACCAACGGTGGAGGTACTGCCGTCCCCTTCGAAGCTGGCGATGTTGGAGGCGCCCTTGATGTCCGCCGCGCCAAGGTCGGCTTCCAGGCCGGTGACGAAACGATCATATTGCCAGTTGTGACCGAAGTGCCCGCCGGCCGCCCAGCCAGCTGACCTGGTGCCGCCGATCGTGCCGCCGCCAGGAAGGCCGAAACTCGCCGCCGGGATTGAGCGGAGATTGTCGCCCCAGCCGTAGCCGCCATGGGCGCCGATATAGAATCCGGCCCACGCGGCGGGCGAAGCAACGCCTGCTGGCGCCTTGACGTACGGCACCGATGCGAATTTCGCGGCATCGCCGAACTTGTAGGAAATGCCGGCACGCACCACGTCGATCCGTTGCGAGCCGGCCGTGCTGATATCGGCGGCCCCGCCGGGCACTATGCTGGTCACCGCCGTCTGGACCTGGCCCAAATCATAGTGCAGATATTCGAGCCGGCCGACCCAGTTCGGATTGCCGAGCATCATTTCGACGCCCACGCCCGCGACCCAGCCGAACTTGTCGGTGGGAGTCCGGGAGGAGAATATCGCCGTATCGGGAGCTGGCGTCCGGACCTGCGAAGTGTCCTGCGTGGCATCGAGTCGTTCCCAAGCAACGCCGGCCGTGCCATAGAGCAGGACATTGTCGGCGGGCAGCCAGCCGAACCGCGCACGCGCGGCGCCGAGATATTTGACGTTTTCGCCGAGCGTAACGCTGGCGGTCGAGGTCGCGCCGCCGCCGAGATTGGCAAACTCGCGGACGCTGTTGCTGCCCTTGATGTCGGTGGCGCTGAAGTCGATTTCCAGGCCGGTCACGGCGCGCCCGAACTGCCAGTTGTAGCCGGCTTGCGCGCCATAGACACCGCCCTGCGATCGGATGCCATTGATGGATTGCGGCGTGACCAGCAAATTCGCTTCGGACTGGGAAAACTCATCCTGCTTCCAGCCATAGCCGCCGTGCACGCCGAGATAGAAGCCGGCCCAGGATGCGGCGATCACCGGCGGTGGCAGCGCCTTCGCGACCGGAAGATCCGCCGCCACGGCAGGCGCGGTGATTCCCATCAGCGCGGTGCCGGCGAGAAACATCCGGCGATAGCTCACCTGCCGAGTGCCTTGGGTTCGAGCCACCGGTTTAGTTGTCATCGACAATCCAATCTTCTTGCTGATTCTTTTAGAGCGACCGGAGCAAGAAGACATGACGGGTCTCAACGATCAATCTCAAGTAGTGGTGCGGTGGGTTGAAATCTTCTCAACGTGCCCAGCCAGCAACATCAACCGTTCGGATGACGGAGTTCGCTTCAAGCCTCAACTTCTGAATGAGGGATCGCGCCTTCGTGTGCCAGCAGCCATCGCTTGCGTTCAATACCGCCGCCGTACTTGACCAGCGAACCGTTGGCGCCGATCAGGCGGTGACAGGGCACGACCACGCTGATCGGGTTCGAACCGTTGGCATGGCCGACGGCGCGGATCGCTTTGGGCAAACCGATCTTCGTGGCCAGCGCGCTGTAGCTCATCGTGGTCCCCACCGGAATTTTCGGCAGCGCCTTCCAGACTTTCTGCTGGAACGGCGTGCCGGCAACGCGCCATTCGATCTGGCGCAGGCGCTCGAGATCGCCCTTGAAATAGCCTGACAACGCCGACCGGAGATCGCGCGGCGCACGCGCGTCCTTCAGGATCACGGCACCATATTGCAGCCGCAGCAGTTCCTTCATGCGCGGCTCGTAATCCTCCCAATCCAGCGCACGCAACGCGCCGTCGTGATCGCTGACGAGCAACGCGACGCCGATCGGCGTTGGCAGCCGGTCGAGATTAAAGATTTCGGGTGGCTTCACGCTCGGCATACAGGCGCCCCGCTCAGGCCGGAAAAATCAGACACGTCGTCGTACCATGGGCGAGCAGCCGCCCGTTGCGATCGGTGATCCGTCCTTCGGCGGTGCCGACGCGCCGGCCGCTGGTCAGCACGATGCCTTCCGCCCTGATCTCGCCGGTTTCGGGCGTGATCGGCCGCACCAGGGAAATCTTGAACTCCAGCGTGGTCTGGCTGACGCCCTTTTCCAGCGTCGACTGCACGGCAAGGCCCATGCAGCTATCGAGCAGCGTGGCCGCGAGTCCGCCATGCACGGTGCCGGCCGGGTTGAGATGGATGTCGCGGGGCTCCGCGGTGACCACGACGCGCCCGTTCGCCGCTTCCGTGACATCATAACCCAGCGTCTGCGCGATGGTATTGAGCGGCAATGTCCCATCCGCAAGGCCCTGGACGAATTCAAGGCCGCTCATTTCCTTCTTGCGGTCGGCGCTGACGGTCCCGTAGGTCCTGCTGGCGGTGCGGTTTTGCATTTTCGTTTCCTGTTGTTGCGATCGATTGGGCCGGGCATGATTCAGCCATGGCAGCGAAAATTTCCGCACGCCGCCGCACTTTCGACGCGCCGCGTGGTAGCGTCCACCCGATTTCCGTTTTTATCGGAGCGTGATCGAAACCACTTTTTCGGATCACGCCTCGGTCACGCCTTGGGGGCACCGCACGTGATCTTTATCGCCAACATTCTGGTCGCGGTGGTCGCCGCACTGCATGTCTATTTTCTGGTGCTGGAGATGTTTCTCTGGACCAAGCCGCTGGGCCTGAAGACGTTTCGCAACAGCATCGAGAAGGCGACGGAATCGGCGGTGCTGGCCGCCAACCAGGGGCTCTATAACGGCTTCCTCGCCGCGGGTCTGATCTGGGGCCTGTGCCATCCCCATCCGGGCTTCGCATTCCAGATCAAGGCGTTCTTTCTGCTGTGCGTGATCGTTGCCGGCGTCTACGGCGCTGCAACCGTCAGCCGCCGGATTCTCTATGTGCAGGCGGCCCCTGCGGCACTCGCGCTGATCCTGCTCTGGCTGGCATAACCGGCGTTCGCGCCGCCGGGGACGCGTTCGGCTACGGGACGGCGCGCGATCCCGACTTTAGTCGGGACCCTCCGCCCTGAAATCGCTCATCTTTTCGGCGTTCCGCCGCCTTGCAATGCAGCATCCATTCCGCCAGTATCCGCCCCAGCGATGGCGACCGTCGGGCTCTATTGGGCCTGCGGCAAGATCATCGGCGCAATCACAGACATGAGGAACACGCGATATGAGGAAGGCTATTCTCCATTTGGTCACCGGCACGGCGCTTGCGATGGCGCTGACGGTTTCTTCGGCCTACGCGCAGAAGAAATACGATACCGGCGCGACCGACACCGAGATCAAGATCGGCCAGACCAATCCATTCTCGGGACCTGCCTCCGCCTACGCGACCATCGGCAAGACCCAGGCCGCCTATATGAAGATGATCAACGATCAGGGCGGCGTGAATGGCCGCAAGATCAACCTGGTCCAGTACGACGACGCCTACTCGCCGCCGAAAGCCGTCGAGCAGGTGCGCAAGCTCGTCGAAAGCGACGAAGTGCTGCTGACTTTCCAGCTCCTGGGCACGCCGTCGAACGCCGCGGTCCAGAAGTATCTCAACTCCAAGAAGGTGCCGCAGCTGTTCGCCGCGACCGGCGCGTCGAAATTCACCGACCCGAAGAATTTCCCCTGGACGATGGGCTTCAACCCCAACTACTTCGTCGAAGGACGCATCTACGGCCAGTACATCATCAAGACCTATCCGAACGCCAAGATCGGAATCCTCTACCAGAACGACGATCTCGGTAAGGACTACCTGAACGGCATCAAGGCCGGTCTCGCCGACAAGGCGGCCGGCATGATCGTGGCGGAAGCTTCCTACGAAGTCTCCGACCCGACCATCGATTCGCAGATCCTCAAGATCAAGGACAGCGGCGCCGACCTGTTCTTCAGTGCCACCACGCCGAAGCAGGCGGCGCAGGCGATCAAGAAGATCGCCGAGCTCGCTTGGCATCCGGTGCAGATCCTCGACATCAACGCCACCTCGGTCGGTGCCGTGATGAAGCCCGCCGGGCTCGAGGCTTCCAAGGGCGTGATCAGCGTCAACTACGGCAAGGATCCGCTCGATCCGACCTGGAAGGACGACGCCGGCATGAAGAAGTATTTCGAGTTCATGGCGAAGTACTATCCGGACGGCGACAAGGATTCGAGCTTCAACAGCTACGGCTACTCGACCTCGCAGCTGATGATCCACGTGCTCAAGATGTGCGGCGACGACCTGACCCGCGAGAACGTCATGAAGCAGGCCACCAGCCTGAAGAACGTCGTGCTCGACCTGGCGCTGCCGGGCATCCTCGCCAACACCACGCCGACCGATTATCGCGTCAACAAGCAGTTGCAGATGATGAAGTTCAACGGCGAGCGTTGGGAACTGTTCGGCCCGATCCTCGAGGACGGAGGTCCGTCGGGCTAGTCGCGGCCTTCATCGATGGAAAGATCGGCGGTCCCTCGGGGCCGCCGATTTGTTTTGACGTTGTCATTGCCGCCGGGCTTGACCCGGCAATCCATCGCGCGAATGGCGCTTCGCTTGATGGATGCGCGGGTCAAGCCCGCGCATGACGAGTGGAGGTATCGCCGTTACTCCGGAATCTCGCCAAACGTCTTGCCCACCGGCAACACCGCATGCCGGATCAGGCGGGAATCCTCGACGCCGGCCTGGCGGTGCTTCACCGCTTCCCGATAGACGGGATCGCGGATCATCTCGGCGAACGCCGCCACGGACGGATATTCGGCGATGAAGGCGTGATCCCAGCGTTCTTCGGCCGGTCCGATCAGCATCAGTTCGAACCGTCCCTGCCAGACGATCTTGCCGCCGAGCCGCTCGAACACCGGGCCGCTTTCCCGGCCGTAGGCTGCATAGGCTTCCGCGCCGGTCACCTTGCGGCCGTCAGGATAGGCGGCCTGCGCCCGCAGCCGGACCAGGTTGAGCATGTGAATCGGTCCCGGCCGGTCATTGGCCCTGAATTGCGCGAAGACTTCCTTGGTCGGATCGATATGGCCCATTTTCGGCTCTCCTTCTGAATTTCCAGTGATCTTTACCACGCCCCGCCGCACCTCCTAATCCCGCGTTAACCTCTCCGTAACCGACCCTTAAATTCCACTCGCTAGCGTGCGGCGGGCGAGTGTGGACGGCGTATCGCGTATGGCGTTGGGACGGAAAAAGAGCGGTGGGCGCAAGGAGCCCTTGTTCGGGCTTCCGGCCGCGCTTGCCGACCTGCGCCTTTCGCCCGAAGATCGCGTTCCGGCCGCCGACGATCGGCCGAAGAAGACATCCCCCAAACGCAAATCCGAAGACGTCGACGACGAGCCGCCGGCCGAGCGCAAACCGCGCCCGAGCCGCAGCGGCGCCAAACGCCGCTCGAAATCGCGCGGGCGGTTCCGACTTGGCCGGCTGTTCTACTGGGGCGCGGTGCTCGGCCTCTGGGCGGCAATCGCGGTGGTCGGCGTCATCGTCTATGTCGGTGCGCATCTGCCGGCGATCCAGTCGCTGGAAATTCCAAAGCGGCCGCCCACCATCCAGATCGTCGGCCTCGACGGCAGCGTGCTGGCCTCGCGCGGCGAAATGCCCGGCGCCAATGTTTCGCTGAAGGATCTGCCGCCTTATCTGCCGAAGGCGTTCATCGCCATCGAGGACCGCCGCTTCTATTCGCATTACGGCGTCGATCCCATCGGCATCGCCCGCGCGGCGGTGACCAACATCGTGCACCGCGGCGTCTCGCAGGGCGGCTCGACGCTGACCCAGCAACTCGCGAAGAACCTGTTCCTGACCCAGGAACGCACGATGGCGCGCAAGCTTCAGGAAGTGGAGCTGGCGCTGTGGCTGGAGCGCAAGCATTCCAAGTCGGAAATTCTCGAGCTCTACCTCAACCGGGTCTATTTCGGCTCCGGCGCCTATGGCGTCGAGGCCGCGGCGCAGCGCTATTTCGGCAAATCCGCCAAGAACGTCACTATCGCCGAAGCCGCGATGCTGGCCGGGTTGGTGAAGTCGCCGTCGCGGCTGGCGCCGAACCGCAACCCGGAGGGTGCCGGGCAGCGCGCCAAGACCGTGCTCGCCGCAATGGCGGACGCCAAGTTCATCACCGCCGCGCAGGCGCAGGCCTCGATCGGCCACCCCTCCTACAATGTGAAACCGGCCGGCGCCGGCACCGTCAACTACGTCGCCGACTGGATCGGCGAAGTGCTCGACGACCTCGTTGGCCAGATCGACCAGAGCATCGTGGTGGAGACCACCATCGATCCGAAACTGCAGAGCGTCGCGGAAGCCTCCATCATCGACGAACTGGCGGCGAAGAGCGTGAAGTTCAATGTCAGCCAGGGCGCGCTGGTGGCGATGACACCTGACGGCGCCGTGCGCGCCATGGTCGGCGGCCGGAACTACGCCGAGAGCCAGTACAATCGCGCGGTAACCGCCAAGCGACAGCCTGGCTCGGCGTTCAAGCCGTTCGTCTATCTGACCGCGATCGAGGCCGGGCTAACGCCGGAGACGATCCGGCAGGACGCGCCGATCGATGTCAAGGGATGGAAGCCCGAGAATTACACCCACGAATATTTTGGTTCCGTGACGCTGACGCAGGCACTGGCGATGTCGCTCAACACGGTTGCGATCCGTCTCGGCCTCGAAGTAGGCCCCAAGAACGTCGTGCGAACCGCGCACCGGCTCGGCATTTCGTCGAAGCTCGACGCCAACGCCTCGATCGCGCTCGGCACTTCGGAAGTCTCGGTTATCGAGTTGGTCGGCGCCTACGCGCCGTTCGCCAATGGCGGGCTCGGCATCTCGCCGCACGTCGTGACCAAAATTCGCACCAACGAAGGCAAGGTGTTGTATGTGCGGCAGCCCGATCCGCTCGGCCAGGTGATCGAACCCCGTCACGTCGCGATGATGAACACCATGATGCAAGAGACCTTGATCTCAGGCACCGCGCGCAAGGCGGAAATTCCGGGCTGGACCGCCGCCGGCAAGACCGGCACCAGCCAGGATTACCGCGACGCCTGGTTCATCGGCTACACCGCCAACCTCGTTACCGGCGTCTGGCTCGGCAATGACGACAACTCGCCGACCAGGAAAGCCACCGGTGGCGGCTTGCCGGTGGAAGTCTGGAGCCGTTTCATGCGAACCGCCCATCAGGGCGTGCCGGTGGCGAGCCTGCCGAAAGCCCAGCCCGGCAGCCCGTTCTCGAACCTGATGCAGGCCGCCTCGCAAATCAGCCCGCCCTCGCCGCCGTCAGCGCCTCAAATGCAGACGCAATCGCAGGCGCCGCCCGTGCCCTTGCCGGTCGGCGGTGGCTATCGCCCTGCCCCAACGCGCACCTCGGCGCCCCCCAATCCATCGGCGCGGCCGGAAGCTGCAGCCGGACTGGATGGCTGGCTGATGGACCGGGTGTTCGGCGGCAATCGGTAGCGCGCTTTTTCTCGTTGGCTGAAGTCACCGCCGCATCTCGTGCGGCCGCATGGTTCGAGACGCGCGAAGACGCGCTCCTCACATGAGACTCCTCATCCTCAGGAGCATCGCGAAGCGATGCGTCTCGAAGGATGAAGCCATGAAAGCGCAATTGCGCTAGGCCACGCCGGCGACCGCTTCCTGGCAGGACGACAAAAGCCGCTTGAGATCCGCGACCGACAGCGGCCGGCTGAACAGATAGCCCTGCATTTCCGTGCATTCGAGCTGACGCAACGCGTTCAGTTGCGCTTCTGTTTTGACGCCCTCGGCGGTCGTCGTCATTTGGCGCGCGGCGGCGATGTTGACGATCGCCTGGACGATGCAGGCCGATCCATCCGGCTCGGCGACGTCCTTGATGAAAGCGCGGTCGATCTTGATCTTGTCGAACGGGAAACGCTGCAAATAACTCAGCGAGGAATAGCCGGTGCCGAAATCGTCGAGCGCAATCCGCACCCCGAGGCTGCGCAAATGATAGAGCATCGCCAGCGCCGCGTCGTCGTCGCGGATCAAAATCGCTTCGGTGATTTCAAGTTCCAGCCGCTTGGCCGGAAGCCCTGACGTCGCCAGCGCCATCGCGACCTTGAGCGAAAACGCCGGGCTGCGGAACTGGACCGGCGAAACGTTGACCGCAACCTTGATATCGTCGGGCCACGACGCCGCCTCCTGACAGGCCTTGTTCAACACCCATTCGCCGAGCTCGTTGATCATTCCGGTTTCTTCGGCGACCGGGATGAATTCGACCGGCGAGATCGGGCCGCGCACCGGATGATTCCAGCGCAGCAGCGCCTCGCAACCCGTCACGCGGTTGTCCTTCAAACTGGCGAGCGGCTGATAGACGATCTCGAATCCGCCGTCCGCGATCGCCTGGCGGAGATCGAGCTCCAGCGTACGCAGAGCGTGGACCCGGGCGCCCATTCCGGGCTCGAAGAAGCGATAGGTGCGGCGTCCCTCGGCCTTGGCTTCATACATCGCCAGATCCGCGTTCTTGAGCAACTGGTCGAGATCGGTGCCGTCCTGTGGGGCCAGCGCAATGCCGATGCTGGCATCGGTCGTCAGCAGATGACCGGCGCATTCAAAGGGCTCGCGGATCGCCTGATAGACCCGCGTGATCAGGTCCATGGTGTCGGACGGCGTCGCTACTTTGGCCTGAATGATCGCAAATTCGTCGCCGCCGAGCCGGGCGACGACGTCATCGGCGGCGACGCAGCCGCGCAGACGGCCGGCGACCGCCTTCAGCAATTCGTCGCCGACGGGATGGCCGAGCGAGTCGTTGATGCGCTTGAATTCGTCGATGTCGATATAGAGCACCGCCAATTGGTGGCGGGGCAACATCTGTTGCAGCCGGCCATCCAGTTCGGCGCGGAACAGCACGCGGTTCGGCAGGTCGGTCAACGCGTCGTAATGCGCCATGTGCGCGATCCGGATATCGAAGCGCTGGCGGTCGGTGATATCCTCGACGGTAGCTAGCTACCCAGCCGCCGCCTTCGATCCCCCTGCCCACGATCCGGAACGAACGTCCGTCCGCGGTGGTCGAGATGTTGGCGGAATACTTGCCCGCAGCGACGTTGCGCAAAAAAATTGCGCGATATTCGTCGAAGTCACCGTCGAACGATCCGGTCTCCCGGCGGTGTTCGGTCACTTCGCGGAAGGTGCAGCCGGGCTTTACCACGTCCGGCGACAATCCCAGCATTTCAGTGAATTGCTGGTTGCAGACCACGACCCGTTCCGATGAGTCGTACATGATCAGGCCCTGAGTCATGTTGTTGACGGCGATGTCGAGGCGGCGCTTCTCGATCGCCTCCAGCTCCTGCGACTCCCATAATCGCCGATTGAGATCCTCGATGTCGTGTCGCTGCAATTCGAGCGAAGACGCGGTGTGATTGAGGACCAGCATCAGGCTGCCGAGTTCGCCCCGCGGAAAAGGCGGTGAAACCCGTGCCGCGAGGTCCCCGGCGCCGAGACGCGCGGCCATTTTCGCGATGCGCGCGATCTGGGAGCGGATGCCGAATTCCGCAAACAGGCTGACGCAGGCAAACAGCAGGATCGAGATGACGGCCAGCACGGCATCCTGGGCCAGGCGCCGGTTTGGCGCCGCCACCAGTTGCGCCTTGGGACGGCCGATCAGGATGTGCAGATTGACCCCGCCGAGCTCGAGCGTGTCGGCAGCGGCCCACACCTGGGTTTCGCCGTCGGCGCTGCGCAGCTCGCGTGTTTGGCCGCGATTTTCCGCCGCAAGGCGGAACAGTTCGGAGTTCGCGATCGATGTGCCGCGCCGGTCCGATCGGGTCTGTGCCGGTGACCAGTCCAGCACCATCCCGTTGCGATCGGCCAGCACGACTTCCGCACCCGCCGGCAAGTTCGCGATCTGCTCCCGGATCAGCCGGTTGAGGTCGAGCGACGCCAGCAACACGAATTTCAGCTGGTTGGCCTCGTCGCGTGCCGGATAGGCGATTTGCAGGACGGCCGAACCGGTCAGGCGGCCGAACACCGGTTCGATCACGGCGGCGTCGACCGTCCTCAGAGCCCGCTGGAAGTAGTTGCGGTCGCGCAGGTCGAGCGAACGGCCGGTGCGGAGCGAATCGCAGAACAGGCTGCCATCCGGCGCGATGGTGAGAATGCCGGTGTATTGCGGATTCTTCTCGCGAACCTCGGACAGGAAGCTGGAGCAAGCCGCCTTGTTGCCCGCGGCGAGATCGCTGGCCCGCGACAGGCCGAAATGAAGCTGGATGGTGCCCTGGATCTTGGCGTCGAAATTCGATGCGATGATGCGCGCCGTCGTAGCCATGCCATCGATCGAAGCCGCGATCTCCTTGCCGCGATCCTGGTAATACCGGCCGCCCACCAGAAGCGCCGGCAGAAAAACCGTTCCCAGCACCAGCAATATCAGCCGAAAGCGAATACTCACGACACAACGCGCCCCGGTTTGAGCCCTAGGAAGTGTGGACACTTATCGCATCCATAGGATGATGGCAGCGAGCGTGAGGACTGCGCGGTAATTTCGGGCGGTCTTTTCGAAACGGGTTGCGACGCGTCGAAATTGCTTGAGCTTGCTGAAGCAGCATTCCACGAGA
>JBBRSX010000055.1:0-35175 GCA_038244925.1 Hyphomicrobiales bacterium
AGGCGGAATCCGGTTTTGCCTCCGGTCGCGCGCTCAATTATTAGATCGCTCAGCTATTAGATGGACGTAGAGCGAACGGGAGTGGAACGATGAACGGTGCGGAAAGTCTGGTGCGGACCCTGGTCGCGGGTGGCGTTGATGTCTGTTTCGCCAATCCCGGCACCTCGGAGATGCATTTTGTCGCCGCCCTGGACCGGGTCGAGGGCATGCGCTGCGTGCTCGGCCTGTTCGAAGGCGTGGTGACGGGTGCTGCCGACGGCTATTTCCGCATGAAGGGCACGCCGGCATCGACGCTGCTGCACCTTGGACCCGGCCTCGCCAACGGACTTGCCAATCTGCACAATGCCAAGAAAGCCCATTCCGGCATCGTCAACATCGTCGGCCAGCATGCGACCTATCATGTCGGACTGAATGCGCCGCTGACCTCCGATATCGAGGGGCTGGCGCGGCCGATGTCGGCCTGGGTGCGGACCTCGCCGGATGCGAAATCTGTCGCCACCGACGGCGCCGCCGCGATCGCCGCGGCCAAGAGCGCGCCGGCGCAGATCGCCACGTTGATCCTGCCTGCCGATACCGCCTGGAACGAAGCCGACGGCGTTGCCCAGGTGCCGGCGGAAAGCCAGCGCGCCAACTATTCCTCCGCCGCCATCGACAACGCCGCGAATATATTGCGCAGTGGCGGCGCCCAGACGCTGCTGCTGCTGACCGGCGGCGCGCTGACCGAGCAGGGGCTGGCGTTGGCCGCACAAGTCGCCGGCAAGACCGGCTGCAAGGTGATGGGCCAGACCTACAATCCGCGGATGGCGCGCGGCCGGGGCCGGTACGCGATCGACCGCATTCCCTACGTGATCGAGCAGGCGCTGCCGATTCTGAAAGACTTCAAGAATATCATTTTGCTTGAGGCCAACGACCCCGTCGCGTTCTTTGCCTATCCGAACAAGCCGAGCATGCTGAAGCCGGACGGCTGCGAGGTGCATCGCATGACCTCGGGCGCGGAAAACTCCGTCGCCGCGCTGGAAGCGCTGGTCTCCGCGCTCGGCGCCAAGCCGGCCGACCGCCAGCCGCAGAAGCTGGTCGAGATCGCCAAACCGACGGGCGCGCTGACCCATGCCTCGATCGCGCAGGCGATCGCGATGGCGATCCCGGAAAACGCCATCGTGGTCGACGAATCCATCACCACCGGCCGCGGCTTCTTCCCGCCGACGGCGGCGGCCGCCCCGCATGACTGGCTGCAGAACATGGGCGGCTCGATCGGCTTCTCGACCCCGGTTGCGACCGGTGCTGCGGTGGCCTGCCCGGACCGCAAGGTGATCTGCATGGTCGGCGACGGCAGCGCGATGTACACGCTGCAGTCGCTGTGGACCCAGGCGCGCGAAGGTCTCAACGTGGTCACGATCGTGTTCGCTAATAAGATCTACCAGATCCTGCGCGGCGAGTTCGACGGGGTCGGCGCCGGCCTGCCGGGCCAGCGTGCGCTCGACATGCTCAAGCTCGACCGTCCCGACCTCGACTTCGTCGCGCTGGCGAAAGGCATGGGGGTGCCGGGCCGCTCGGTCGCCAATGTCGACGATTTCAACAAGGCTCTGGCGGAAGCCATCGCCGAGCCGGGCCCGCGGCTGATCGAAGTCCAGATGTAGGGGGGGCGGGGCGCCCCACTCGCTGAGTGGAGGCGTCATGCAGGCCGAACTGGACAAGGTCGTCACGGCGCTCCGCGAATTTTACGCGCGCGAAGCCTTCCTGCTCGAAAAGGATCTCGGCGAGCGCACGCTGACGCACCGGCTGGCGGTGCATGTCGAACACCAGTTCCCGGGCTGGGAGGTCGACTGCGACTACGACCGGCTCGGCGATCGCACCTTGCGGCTGCCGCATGGCACGATCATCTCGACCGACGATCACCTCGGCAAATCGGTTTACCCCGACATCGTCGTGCACCAGCGCGCGATCCCCAACAACCTGCTCGCGGTCGAGGTCCGCAAGGCCGCCAATCACCAGCCGGTCGCGCATGAACAGCACAAGCTGCGGGCACTGACGGATCCGCATCTGTGGTTCGCCTACGGGATCGGCGTGTTGGTGACGCTCGGCAAGAAGCAGGTCACGGCGGCGGAGGTCTATACCAGCGGCGGCAAGGATGAGGTGTTGTCTGGCTGGTTCGCCGGACGGCTGAAGGAAAAGGGCCTCGGCGGGGGGTGAGTGCCCTCGAATGCCTCAGTCGGCCGAGTCTTGCCGCTGATTAGACAAATTGTCAGCAAATTGCGGCCAAAGCCGGATTCAAACATCCCCCCAGCATTGTTGTGTGCGTGAGGGGAAATCATGACCTACAGGATCGTCGCGGAACGGGGAAACGAGACCGTCAGGATGGATAGGGCGAGCTCGTTGATGGCGGTGGCCAAGGCGCGGGTGTGGGCCAGCGAGGGCTGGCACGTCACCATCATCGTTCAGGATCAGAACCAGTTGGAATACGCAAACTCCGACCGTATGGCGCTCGCCTCATGACGTGAGCGACGTTTTTCGGAGCTAGCGCCAACCGACGAAAAGGCCGCCAACGGGCGGCCTTTTTTTGTGCGCGTCATCGCAGTTTTTGAGCACCTCGCTGCGTTTTATTCGGGCACACCCCGGTGGAACTGCGGTGCCCCAGCTCCGTTGCAACATTATCTCATCCGCAAGCGACATGCGTTCGACGTGAACGCTGACGCCTGCCCATTTCCTGCCCGCTCAACCCGATTGGTCGACGATGTCCGCTGCTCCGCTTTCCGCCATTGCTTTCAAGAATCCTGCCGTGGCTTTGTCGGGCGTGGTCGATTACGCCATGTATGTCAGCTTCCGGGCGCAATTCGACAATGCTTCCAGCCAGGACCTCGTCGTGATCGAACTGTCGACCCTGGGCGGCGATCCCGAGGTGGCGCGGATGATGGGCGAGGACGTACGCTTCGCCAGCGAGACCGAGCCGCAACGGCGCTTCGTGTTTCTCGGCAAGGCCGCGATCTATTCGGCCGGCACCACCTTCATGGGCTTCTTCGTTCGCGAGAACCGCTATCTGGCGCGCGGCACACGGCTGATGATCCATGAGCGCAAGCTGGCCAAGAAGCTGGTCATCGATGGCCCGCTCACCACCTGCCTTGCGACGGTGCAGGCCACGCTGAACGAAATCGAATGCTCGATCGCCATTCAGAACGAAGGCTTTCAAAATCTGGTGCTGGGCTCCACGGTCAACCTCGATGAGGTGATCAAGCGCGCGCCATCGAACTGGTATCTGGAAGCGCAGGAAGCCAAAAATCTGGGGTTGATCGAAGCTGTGCTGTGAGGCGCGCTGTCTCGATCACTATCTCTGCAGCACCCGTTTGCAGCCGGTGATCGATAGCCCGAGCCGGCTGCCGGTCAGAAGGCCGACGACCACCAGCAGGCACCATACGGGCAGGAAAAACAGCGTCAGGATTCCGGCATCTTCCGGTTCGGTTCGCAGCAGCCATTTGACCACGCCGATCGGCGCCAGCAATCCGATCGCGCCGCCGAACAGGCTGGTGATGGTCAGGACGAGCTTCCCAAAATTCATCGGTCGCTATTTTCGCATCAGGACGCGGGCTTCGCGATAGAGATGGGAAAAGCAGATTGCCAGCGAACTCATCAGCACGAACGTGGCGAAGCTGTCGTAATCGGCTGCGCTCAGCGGATTGAATTCGAAGTGCGGCGGCATGAACGCCCACCACACGGTCGGGATCGCGAGCAGCGCTGCAAAGATGCCGGCCGGCGCGCCGCCGAGCAGGCTCACCACCAGGATCGCGGGGATGAAGCCGGCAAAGTAAGTCGTCGTGCCAAACGACGCGAAGATCTCCTGCATCGTCGCCGCAAACAGCACCGCCGCGGCAGCGGCGGCGAACGTGGAGAACGACCAAGGCCGCAGCCTCGGCAGGTAGTCGGACTGGTTGCGCATCAAATTGCCCCCGCATCGGATGCTGGAGGCGGCAGGCTACCGGAGTAGAGACAGAAATAAAAGCCCGCGCCAGCCCGGCAGTGTCACGTTTTCGATCGGAAGATTATCGGAGCCAGACCGCAGGTGGATCGAACCTTGGACCTTTCATGCGACCTCGAGGTTGGGCCACAACATATTTGCCCGGCTGGCGGCAGAGGAGGTTGCCGGCCGCCTGCGCGCCGAAAATGCGGAACGCGACGCTCGCAAGAGGTTCGATTGAGGCCGCGATCAAGCGGGAGATCGGGGGTTTTGCGGAGCCGGCGCCGACCTAAAAAGAGGCTTTGCTGCGCCGATGGTTGATGCCGAGCTTCGGGGCGATGCGACTGATCAAGTATCGCGAGCCGAAGGGTGTCAGATGGTTGGTGTCGCGGAACAGCAACTGCCCGTCGATATTGTTGAGGTAGTTATGGGTCTGGCCTGCGAAAGCGCTGTTAGGATTTATATCGAACGTCGCGGGCGGCGGCATGCGACGGTTCTTGCGATGGCGCTTCGTGGCACGTGGCATTTTCCGACTATTTGGCGACCCTAATGCCTCGATCCGAGTCACTTCATCCTTGCTGCGCATGCCTCCGCCCCAAACAAGAATCGGTCTGGGGCAATAAGATCGTAGGCTGCTCCAGCCAGAAAGAAATCAAATCATCAGGTGTGGCTGCTGGGTAGCTGTGGCGTACAATTAGGACGAACCGGTTCGATTGGCCTGGGATGCCCCCCCGGGATCGTTTTTCGCTTTCATTCCGAACTTCTGCCTCATAGCCTGAAGGTCATAGGTTCAAATCCTATCCCCGCAACCAAGTTGGAGGCCTCTGAAAACGCACCGTTTTCAAGGGTTTTTTGCTGTCGCTAAATTGGCCGGCAATGTCGCTCATGGAAGCGACAGGAGGAAAGTCGCAGCGTGAATTCGGCGGAGTTGCGCGGGATGTGGCGCCTCAATCATATCAGTCGGTCCAATGATGGATTGGAAAGAAATTATAGAACGACGTGTGCAGGATGTGTGCACCGGGAGATCAAAGAAAATCCGGAAAAGCCAACTTGATCGGACATGCGACCAGCGCCTAGCGTTGTCCGGCTGTCAGCGACCCACGGTTGAAACAAGCAGACCAATATCGGCGTAGCGCTGCCGCATTGTGCCTAGAGAATCTCTGTTATCCAAATTTGCCCGCACCTCGATCAGCGCACGTCGAATCCAAGTCTTGATTGTGTTGACCGGTACGCCATAACGTTCGGAAAGCCGGTCCCGACTTTCTCCGTCGATATAGGCCGCCAGGACGAGATGACGTTTGGCCGGATCGAGCGCTTGCATCGCGACGGAAATGCTCCGGCCACTCCTGATGGCAAGTTCCTGTTCCTCACGAATTTCGATGGTTTCCAGCGCGGTCGGACAGTCGTCGGGAAATCCCATCAGGATTGAATCGTTGGAATGCACCTCGCGCCCGGACTTTCGGGCGACATCGATCGCCAGGTTTCTGGCAATCGTCATCATCCAGGCCATCGGCGTTCCCAGCGACGGACGATATGATCCAGCGTTCAACCAGATTCGGACATACGCCTCCTGCAGCACTTCCTCCGCGAGATAGCGCCGCTTGACCAACGGCAGGGTGGTCGAGAACAGCTTGCGCCGGGTCGCCGCATAGAGCTGTCTGAACGCCGGCTCGTCCCGTTCGGACATCCGCAACAACAGCCGTTCGAGCTCTCTGGAATCCGCCTCCGTCGCAGCGATGCCGGCCATGTTGTTGATCCCTTGAAGCCTCGTAGAACCATCCGCTGTCTAAGCTTTCCGAGGACAGATCGACTGTCAACTATTGTTTACACATTTGAAGCGCCGGGCTGCACGCTCGGGCGTTATCGAGCCCGAAGAGAAATTTCAAAAATAGATATTCAATATCAATATCTTGCTCGAATTTTTCTTACCTCCATCCAGCCAATCCAACGTCAGGAACAATTTCGTTCAGTGCCGATTGTCAGTCAGGCATTACAAATGGAGGCTCCAATGCAAGGCGATAGCGCGGTTAGCTGGCTGATGTTTTTCACACTCGCTGCGACGACATTCATTATCGCGGCTGCGTTTATCTATTTCCTGCGCTCACGCACGAACCGCGAGATCGCAGCGGAAGCTTTGCAAGGCGACGGATCGCGCGTGGGATCGACGCCGAACGGCGCGGCGCCTGAACTGATCGGTTTTGCGGCCATCGGCATCGCGGTCATGGGACTACTGACGGCCGGCTACGCCAGCAAGCCACGCAACGAAACAGCGCAAGTCACGACGCCTGTCGGCCAGACCACCGGCATGTCGCAGGGCATGGCTCAGCCGGCGGACTCGTCCAATCAGCCAAAAAACTATCAACCCGTGAATCCGGCGCCTGATACGCGAGCGGCTCCGACGTCTTCAGATACGGGAGTTGGTCCCGCAAATGGATCGACCGGGCAGTCCAAATAACGTGTCGAAGCAAACGCGCCGACCAAAACAATGAGGAGGCTGTCTTGGCCGTAAATATTCTGGAGCATTTGAAATCGCTTCACACCAGCGCGATAGATGCCCGCAACGGATATCGGGAGGCGCTGAAGGATGCGGAAGGCAACGGAATGACACCCTTGTTTCGCGTTATGACGACGCTTCACGATCGCCATGCCGCCGAGCTTGCGCGTGAACTCACAAAACGTAATGAACTTGCGGATGACGAAGGTTCGTTCATGTCGGTGGTTCACAAGACGATCATGGACATGCGTTCGCTGTTCGACGGACTGAATGAAAGCGTGCTGCCCGGCCTGATCGATGGCGAGAAGCGGAATGCTGGGAGGTATGATGAGGCGTTGAAAGCGACGGATATGCCTCCCCACGTCACCGGTCTGCTTACCCGACAACTCGACGACCTTGCGAAGAAAATTGCCTTCATGGAAACGGAGAGGGCTGCAGCCGAGCAAGCCGCGTGACGGTGAAATTGTCCCGCATCAATTTTATCGGCGCTCGCCGCTTTCAGGCTCAATCCCATAAGGCTTGACCAGCGCCCAGACGTGTGGGGGCACCATGTTCTTCACGCGCTGCGGATATTGCCTGCGCAGATGCAACACGGTTTCGACCGCCTTCATTTCTACGCGGGCGCGCGCGAATTCAAGGCCGCGCGGGCCGATCCGGGGCATCAGCCAGCCGACGATTGGCCGCAGCCAGTTCGGCATGCTGCGCAGTGGAAGTCCGCCGGCGGCGAGTTCGACGTTTTTCAAAAATCCCCTTACGGGCCCGGCACGCTTGCCGGCGCTGCCGGGCTGGGAGGTTCGAACCTCTTCTCCCAGCAGGCCGAGCAATTCCTCGCCGCGTTCGTTGCGTACCAGCAGCCATTGCTCGCCCTGGCCGCCCATGTAGCCGACCGTGATATCCGCCAGCACATTGGTATAGTCGACGCAGGTGCGGCACGTCATTGGAAAGAAGTCCGGCGGCAGCTTCGATATCGGTAATTGCAGAAACGGAATCTCTTTAATCCGGCCATCGCTAAAGCGCAGCTCGACGTGGTAGTCCGCGCGAAATTCGAGGTAAGTAATGGTGCCTGGCCGGTCTGAAAGCAAATCGAGAAATGTGTGAAAGTTCTCGGTGGTCGTGTTGTCGGAACAGGGTGTGCCAACGACATAGATTCTTTCGAAGCCGAGTGTTCTCTCCAGTGACCGCAATGCATAGACCTGACAGGGAATGCCTATCACGGCGATACGCCTGAAACCGCGCGCTTTTGCCGGTTCAAGCAATGCCAGCAGCGGCGCGTAGCCCATCCGCATACCGCGGCACTGCGACATTCCCGCCGCCGATGTCACCAGCACCGGGACTGGCTTCCATTTGTCGTTTGGGTCGGGCGCCATCGTGAGGACCGCATCGACAGCGCCGGTCTCCAGCAGCCGTTCACCGATGCGTGTCGCAATGCCTGTCCATTGCGCGCCGTCGCGCGGAGGTGTCAGCGATGCGCGCACCATGCGACGGAACGGTCCGAAGAAAAGTTCGTCGGGCCGCTCCGGATCCCGGGTTCGGCCGTGAACGCGCGCTTCGAGTCCTGGATAGTCCGGCTTGATGAACTGACAGGCCTGGCCGCATTGCCTGGCATCGCTCGACCGCGAAATGCCGCAGTCTGTGCAAAGATCGCGCGGGGCCGCGGCGCCGATCGAGGGAGCCCAAACGGCCGAAGCGGGATCGCTGCGATCTACCATCCTCGTGTCCCCGGTGCGCCCTTGAACGGCCCAACGATATGCGACGTGATCCAGCCGCCGTAGAAATCGCCTTCTTGCGGCTGCACGCGTTCTTCATCCACCCAGCACTCATCAACGCGCGACGCATAGAACGCAAGATAGCCCGTGATGTCAGCGAACGCGGGAGATGGGGCAGGGTAGCTCCATGCCGCGTTACCGGATGTCTTGCCGCCGACATCGAGTGACCAGTAGTTGGCGTGGCCCTTGAATTCGCACCACGAACTTCCCTGTGCCGCCCGCAGGACCTGTTGTTCGACGTTATCAGGCGGGAAGTAATAGACCGGAGGGTGACTGGTTTCGAGGACGCGATAGCCTGAGAGGGTGTCGGCAATCGTTTGGCCGCCGAAGATGACACGCAGTCGCGCAATGACCTTTTCAAGCTGCGGCGGCCGCGGGTAATCCCAGACCGACTCTTGTCCAGCTGATGGTTCGATACGCTCAGGCCGCGATATCATGAGACAACATCTCCAGAAGTAACGCTCATCGCACGATCATCGGAAAGGTGACGGCGATGGCCCAGGCAAACATGATCGCGTTGGCGAGCGCGCCCGGTAGTGGATGACGGGTCGCCTGATAGCTCCAGCGGCTGATCAGTCCGAACGCGAGGAACAGCAGCAAGATCGCTGGAACGATGATCACGAGAAAAAACAATTTCATCGGATTGAGCGCGACTGCGATGGCGAGCGAGAGCAGGAAGCAGAATTTCGTCAACGCATACGCGCCGCGCCGGGCATTCTTGCCTCTTGTCAGCCATTCGTCGGCGATGAAATAAACGATGGTTCCGCAGGCGATCGCGGCCATCAGTGGCAGTCGCGCCGGAATTGGCAGGAATGAGAACACGTAGGCGTCGATGGGAAGGCCGAAGGCGATAATATTGTAAGCCGCGACGCTGACTGCCGCGATCAAAACGGCTTTCCATGAGAGCGGTGCCGCAGCAGGTCGAGATGGTTGCCCGCGAAAATAGAGCAATGCCATAGCCGTTAATATGCCATACAGCAAAAAGTGTAACGTCAGATAATCGCCGAGCAGGATCGGCAGAAAATCTGTCGGCATTTTCCAGAGGATCAGCGGCGTCAGCAGTGCCGGCGCAAACGCAGCGAGCAGGAGTGGTTTCCATCCAAGATTCGCCCCGGGAGGACGATCAATCGCGACCGGCAACAGCGCCGAGAGCGGCCATGCCAGCGCGACAACGCCGACAAACAGCAGTGCCAGCCAGCGTCCACGCGTGTCAATAAATCCCTCCTGTTGCCTATCGAACGCGGCATTGATCCAGCGCAGTGCTTCGATCATGCTGTCATGGCCATAGAGCACGCCGATATGCTCGACGCCGCGTGCCAGTTCCAGCTTTCGTGCGGTTCCATCGGAAAAATGACCATAGGTGGTGCCGGGGAGGGCAGTGCCACCTGCCGTCAGGTCTACGATACGCAAGCCCTCGTTGATCAGCATCGCCGGCTCGAGCGCGCCTACGATCACAAGCAGGTTCCGGGGGCTGACGGGTGTCACCACCGGCGAAAACACGGATACCGCGACGGTCGCCTGGATATCGGGATTGGCCTGTGCGAACCGGACGACGATGTCGGAGGCCATTGAGTGTCCGAGCACCGCGAGCCGGCCATCGCTCTCCGGCAGCTTTTTTGCGAGTGCCGCAACATCGGTCAATTCCCCGAGCAACGCGGCTGTGATCGTCTTGCCCTCGTTGATATCGCCATGCATCGGGATCGGGTTGCGGCCATGGCCAAGGAAATCGAAGGTCACGGCAATATAGCCGCCGTGCGCCAGCGTCTCCGCAAAGGGCTGCATCAATTGCTGTGAGCCGGCAAAACCATGCGCGATTACGATGACAGGAGCGGGAGCCGGGGATTGCGGTCTGAATATCGTGACGGGGGTTTCGCCGACGGTGGTTCGCGCAATGGTCAGGCCGTCGCTTGCCTCGCGCAATTCAAAGAGCCCGATCAGGATCGCTATTATCGCTATCAGTCCGACGCTGAGCTTCATCATTCTTCGCCGGCGATGTGCTTCTTGCGGATGCTCCGTACGGTCCACCAGATCGACAACGCCGCGACGGGAACGAACGCGGCGGTCGCGATGCTGGGTTCGACGTGAAGCGTGCCGCTGTCATGCGCAGCCTTGGCGAGATATCCGAAAAGGCTGACTGCATAATAGGTGATGGCCGCAACCGACAGGCCTTCGACTGTGCTCTGCAAACGCAGCTGCAGCCGGGTCCGTGCATTCATTGACCTCAATAGTTCCTGATTTTGCTGTTCCAGCTCGACGTCGACGCGGGTGCGCAGCAAGTCGGCGGCACGCGCCAGCTTCAGTGAGAGGCTGGATTGCCGCGCCTCCGTCGTCACGCAGGTGCGCAGCGCCGGCCGCATCCGGCGAGCGAGAAACGACGACCAGGTCGGCAGGCCAGCGACTTTGCGTTCACCGATCGTCTGCAGCCGCTGCTCGACGATTTCTTCATAGGCCCGGCTGGCGCCGAAGCGAAATACGCTGGCGGCGGCACCCGCTTCGACATCTGCGGCGAGCGCCGTCAGTTCGTCGAGCAGTTTGTGATTGGCGGCGAGGTCGCCGGCGCGGCGCATCTCCTCGGTAACCTCGACGAGACGGCGTTCCGAGGCCGCGATCGATGGCGACAACCGCTGCGCCTCTGGCAAGCCGAGCAGTGCAAGGGTTCGATAGGTTTCGAGTTCGATCACGCGCTGGACCAGAGCGCCGGCGCGCTCCGCCGACATGTTGCGGTCGGCAACGAGGATCCGGACGAAGCCGGACGCTCCGGGCTGGAAATCGGTGGCATAGACCGCGGCGCCGTCGGAATTTTCGGCGACGGCGAGGCTGGCATTGTCGAACAGGCGTTCCGGTGCGGTGCGCGGCAGATCCTCGGTCAACAGATGCAGATCGACCGCCACCAGCAATGGACCGGGCTGTGGAACAAGTCGCATCGGTAACGCCAATAACGCCGCATCCGGATGGAACGGCGCCGCAGCCGGGACGGCGGGTATTTCCCAGGTATAGGTCGTGAATTCCGAGTGCTGTTCCCATCGCAGCACCGTGGTGCCGAACGGCGCCCGGTGATGCTTTTCACCGGGAGTCGGTGGCTGCTGACCGCGCGACGTGCATAAGGCTTCGAGTTTGGCGCGGTCGGCCTGGGCGCGGGGCCCAGAAGTATCGAAGGCGAAATGCAAGACGCGCGACGGGATCGCAATCGGCGTGAACGGCCGGGCATGAACCTCACCAAGTATGGCGGCTCTCAGCGAATGCGCCGTCAGCGGTGCGGCGTCGCCATCGCCGATCAGTACGTCCATACTCATGGCGTTCTTAATTTCTGCAATCGTTTGCCTCCTGCGAGCCGCCCCCACGATTATCACTCTGACGCTCCCTACAGAAGCGGTAAGGTGCGGTGATCCCTCACGGAGAATTTTGGATCGAAGATGAAACGTTCGGGACTTCGTCCGTATATACAAAGTGATCGTGTGTCTCGTGCGCGAGTGTGCACTGCACGCGAGGCCGCCGTTTGCATTCCGGCGGCCGCTGGCCTTAATCTCCGTTCGCATCGCGATTCCTAATGCGATGGCGGGATGGAGTTCCGGTGGTGGTTTCAATGCGGATAGGCACGCGCAAGAGCACGATGGCGCTGGCCCAGACCGAGGACATTTCGCGACGGTTGTTGCTTGCCGCGCCTGAGCTGAACGTCGAGATCGTCAAGTTTGAAACCACTGGCGACAGCGATCAGACCAGCAAGCTGCTGGTTCACGGCGGGAAGGGCGGCGCCTTCGTTGCGGAAATCCGCGCCGCAGTCGTATCGGGAAAACTCCACGCCGCGATGCATTCGCTAAAGGACATGCCCGGTAACGAGGACACCCCGGGCCTGGTGATCGGCGCGACGCTGGCCCGTGATCCGCCCACCGACGCGCTCGTGCTACGACCCGGTGTTTCAATCGACGATATAAAGCGTTCGCGTGGAAAGGGTTTCAAGATTGGAACCAACGCCGTCAGGCGAGCGGCCTATGCGCGGCGGCTGTTTCCGGAGATCGAGGTGATACATTTTCGCGGCGCCGCCGATACGAGGGTCCGCAAGCTCGATCTCCGGGAGATGCAGCGCTTGCCGGATGGCGGCGAGGCCGGGCCGGCCGATGCACTGATCATGGCGTGTTCCGGGTTGGAGCGGGTCGGTTTGGCGAACCGCATAGCCCACGAGTTCTCGCCGCTCGAAATGTTGCCGGCGGCAGGGCAGGGCATTGTCGCGGTTGAATGCGCCGCCAACGACTGGCAGACACGGCGATATCTTGCGCTGATCGACGATCCGGCGGCGCGGCTGAGCTGTGACGCCGAGCGGGAGGTGCTGTGGGTGCTCAACGGTCACTGTAATTCGCCGATTGCTGGCTATTCGACGATCGCGGGCTCGGAAATGACGCTCACTGCATCGCTGCTGGAAGAAGCCGGGGGTGGGCAGTTCATCGAGGTCACGCGCTCGGGCCCCGCCGACCGTCCGCGTGAACTCGGTCGTGCCGTCGGCCTTGAACTGCTTCACAGGGGCGCCGCCGATATCATCGTTCGCACGCGGCCCGGCTCATGAAGGTATAGTATGGCAACAGCCTTTCCCTTCTCCGCGATCGTCGGCCAGGATGAGATGAAGCTAGCGCTGTTGATCGCGGCCGTCGATCCCCAGGTGGGTGGGGTGCTGGCGTTTGGCGATCGCGGGTCCGGCAAATCGACCGCGGTCCGTGCGCTGGCGGGATTGCTGCCGAAAATGAAAGTCGTGGTGGGGTGCCGTTACAATTGCGATCCCGACAGGCCGGAGGAATTTTGCGACGAATGCCGGGTACGGTCCGCAAAGGGTGGGCTGAAGTCAGCTCAAGTCCCGGTTCCCGTGGTGGACCTGCCGTTGGGCGCGACCGAAGATCGCGTCGTCGGAGCACTCGATCTGGAACGGGCATTGGCGCGTGGAGAAAAGGCGTTCGAGCCGGGTCTGCTGGCGCGGGCGCATCGCGGCTTTCTCTACATCGATGAAGCCAATCTGCTGGAAGATCATCTGGTGGATCTGCTGCTGGATGTCGCCGCGTCCGGCGAAAACGTGGTCGAACGCGATGGATTGAGTATCAGGCATCCCGCGCGATTCGTACTGGTCGGTACCGGCAACCCCGAGGAGGGCGAGCTGCGGCCGCAATTGCTCGATCGTTTCGGTATGTCGGTCGAAGTGAAGACACCCGATGTTCTTGCAGACCGGATCGAAGTCGTTCGCCGTCGCGATGCCTTCGAAAGCGATAATGCCGCTTTCGTTGCTCATTGGACGAAGGACGAAGCCAAGTTGCGCAAGAAGATAGTCGCCGCGCGCGAGAAATTACCTTCGGTTTCGGTATCCGATGTAGCGCTGGAGCGTGCGGCCAAACTCTGCATGGCGCTCGGAACCGATGGCCTGCGCGGTGAGCTGACGCTGATGCGGGCGGCGCGAGCGCTGGCGGCGCTGGAGTCCGCAAAGACCGTAACCGACGATCATCTGCGCCGGATCGCTCCGCCGGCCCTGCGCCATCGTTTGCGGCGTAATCCGCTCGATGATGCCGGCTCGTCGGTGCGCGTCGACCGCGCTATCGCCGAGGTTTTGGGATGACCGCCGCGGCATGGGCCGATGCGGTCGCGGCGGCGCAATTGTTCGCGGTCGACCCAATCGAATCCGGCGGCGTGCTGCTGCGGTCACGCGTGGGCCCGGTTCGGGATCGCTGGCTTGCCATGCTTCGTGCGGCACTGGCCTCGTCGTATCCGCTTAAGCATCTGCCGCTCAATATCGCCGACGGCCGGTTGCTCGGCGGCCTTGATCTCAATGCGACGCTGCTCGCCGGCCGGCCCATCGCCGAGCGGGGGCTGCTGGCGGAAGCCGATGGCGGCGTAATCGTGCTGGCGATGGCGGAGCGATTGTCTGCTGCGACGACGGTGCATGTCACCACGGCGATGGACGCGCAGGAGACCATTGTCGAGCGCGATGGGCTTTCGCTACGGATGCAAGCGCGCTTTGGCGTGATTGCGGTGGACGAAGGTCTTGACGACGAGTTCGCACCGGAAGCATTGCGTGACCGGCTGGCGTTCCACGTTGACCTCAACGACCTCAGTGTCCGTGATGCCGAAGAGTTTTTGCCGGATAACCATGAGATAGCGGCAGCGCGCGAGAGTCTCCCGTTGATGACGATCGATGCGGCCCAGATCGAAGCGCTCTGCACGGCGGCTTCGGCGCTTGGCATCGTCTCGTTGCGCGCGCCGTTGCTGGCGATCCGTGTCGCGCGGGCCAGTGCGGCGTTGGCGGGGAATACCAAGGTCGAGCGAGATGATGTAGCGCTCGCCGCCCGATTGGTGTTGGCGCCGCGAGCATTGGTGTTTCCGCAAACGCAGGAACCGGTACAGCCGGAACAATCACCTGAAACGCCCCCCGAAAACAAAGCCGACGATCCCGACGGTGAACGCCAGTCTCCGGACATCGACCGCGCGCTGGATGAGGTCATTCTCGCTGCGGTTCAGGCCGCGCTTCCATCCGATGTGCTGGCGGAATTGCGCGCGGGATCGTTGGCACGGCGCAGTCGTTCGTCTGGTAAGGCAGGAGTATTGCAAAAATCCGGCAAACGCGGCCGACCCAATGGCGTGTTGCGCGGGGACCTGCGTGCCGGCGCCAAGTTGAATTTGATCGAGACTTTGCGGGCGGCGGCGCCGTGGCAACCGTTGCGACGCAGTGAGGTGACGAAAAACGCGACACGGCCGCGCATCCTCATTCGCAAGGACGATTTTCGGATCGCGCGGTTCAAGCAGCGCAGCGAAACCACGACGATCTTCGTTGTCGACGCTTCGGGTTCGGCGGCTTTGCATCGGCTAGCTGAAGCCAAGGGCGCGGTGGAGTTGTTGCTGGCAGATTGCTACGTTCGCCGCGATCAGGTCGCGCTGATCGCGTTTCGGGGCAATGCCGCGGAACTGCTGTTGCCGCCGACGCGTTCTCTGGCGCGGGCCAAGCGCAGCCTCGCGGGATTGCCTGGCGGCGGCGGGACGCCGCTGGCGGCGGGGCTCGATACGGCCTTTGCGCTGTCGGATCTCATTCGACGCAAAGGACAAACGCCAACCTTGATCGTGCTCACCGACGGCCGCGCGAATATCGCTCGCGATGGATCGCAGGGACGGCCGCGCGCAGAAGAGGACGCGATGAGCTCCGCGCGACAACTGCGTGCTGCCGGGGTCGCCGTCGTCCTGGTCGATACCTCGCCGCGCCCGGGCCCGCTGGCCGCACAGTTCGCAAAGGAGATGGGAGCAAAATATCTGCTGCTACCCCATGCCGACGCGGCGATGCTGTCAAAGGCGGTGTTGGCGAGCGTGGCGTAGCTTAGCCCTTATACGCTCTTACCCGCCTCACCATCTGCTCTACATGCGCGATCGGGGTTTCCGGCTGAATGCCGTGGCCGAGATTGAAGATCAGGCGTCCGGCCGCGTAATTCGACAGCACATCGTCAATCGAGCGATCCAGCGCGTCGCCGCCGGCGATCAATGCCAGTGGATCGAGATTTCCCTGCACCGCAACGTGACTCTGCACCCTGTCGCGGATCAGCGACGGTTCGGCGGCCCAATCGATGCTGACCCCATCGACGCCGGTTGCCTCGACGTAAGACGGCAGCAAGGCCCCGGCGCCGCGCGGAAAGCCGATGATTTTGGCGTGGGGTGCCTGCTTGCGGACGCCTGCGACGATGCGTTTGGTCGGTTCGACCGACCAGCGCTGGAATTCGCGCGGCGGCAGCACACCGGCCCAAGTGTCGAAGATCTGCAGCACGTCGGCGCCTGCCTTGAGCTGTCCGAGCAGATAGGTGATCGAGTTCTCTACGATGGTGTCGATGATCTTCGCAAAGGCGTCGGGATATTTGTAGGCCATCATGCGCGCCGGGGCTTGGTCCGGTGTGCCCTGGCCGGCCACCATGTAGGTCGCAACCGTCCACGGGGCGCCGCAAAAGCCGATCAAGGCGATCTTCGGATCGAGCTCGCGCCGCACCCGGCGCAACGCTTCGAAAACCGGTTCAAGCTTGCCGAAATCGGCGGTTGCCGACAGCGTCCCGACCTTGTCCGGCGAATCCAGTGGATCGAGCCGCGGGCCTTCGCCGGCTTCGAAGCGCACGGAGCGTCCGAGCGCGTAAGGAATGACAAGAATGTCCGAGAAGATGATCGCGGCATCGAAGTTGAAGCGGCGGATCGGTTGCATGGTTACTTCGGTGGCGAAGTCAGGCGTGAAGCACAGATCGAGGAAGCCGCCAGCTTTGGCGCGTACTTCGCGGTATTCCGGCAGATAGCGACCAGCCTGCCGCATCATCCAGAGCGGAGGAACCGGTTGGCGGCGGCCGGAAAGAACCTCGAGAAAGGGTTTGACGGGCGGGGACTGTGTCAAGCGACGTTTCCGTTTTGGTTCGACAAGTATGGTTGTCAGTTCTGATACACTGCTGATAGCATCTTGGCCACGGCGAGATGCGCTCCATTTTGAAAAGGATATTTGCGATGCGTTCATCCGCCCCCGCAATTAATCCCGTCGCGTTGCGCGGCGCGGACGAGTTGCCTGCGCCAGTGTCCGGACAGCGCCACGAGATTGGCAGTATCGTCGGGCGCCTCACCTATTATTCGGCCAGCCCTGAAATGCCGGGCAGCTTCCCACCGCTGCTGTTGATTCACAGCATCAATGCCGCGGGTTCGGCTTACGAAATCAAGCCGATCTACGAGCACTATCGCCGCAGCCGCACCGTCTATGCGCTCGAACTCCCCGGCTTCGGCCATTCCGAGCGCAGCCAGCGGCAATATTCGGTGCGTATGATGACCGATGCGATCCTGATCGTGATGCGGGAAATCCAGGATATTCACGGCCGTAGTCCGATCGACGCGCTCGCGGTGTCGCTGTCGTCGGAATTTCTGGCGCGCGCCGTCACCGAAGCGCCGCTGGCGTTTCGCAGCATTGCACTCGTCAGCCCCACCGGTTTTCGAAGCCGCGACAAAAACGCAAAGTGGCAGAACGGGACCCGCGAAATACCTTGGCTGCGCGCGCTGTTCGAATTTCCGTTGTGGAGCGAGGGATTTTTCCGACTGCTCACGAGCCGCGCCGGTATCAGGTACTTTCTGAACAAGACCTGGGGTTCGCGCGATATCGACGAGGGCCTGCTCGAATATGATTACCTGACCACGCATCAGCCCGGCGCCCAGCACGCGCCGTATTATTTCGTGTCTGGATATCTGTTCAGCGAAAATATCATCCGGATCTACCATTCGCTGACCTTGCCGGTTTGGATGAGCCACGGCGTTCGCGGGGACTTTGTCGACTATTCCAACAAGACCGAGGTCGAGGGGCGCGCCAACTGGACCATGCAGGTGTTTCAGACCGGCGCGATGCCGCACTTCGAAGCCGAAGTCCACTTCATTGCCGCCTATGATGCCTTCCTCGCCGGCGTGCCGTTGGCATCGTCAGGATAGAGCGGTGACATGTCCGAACTCGGCTGGGACAGGGACGGCGCGGATTGGCCCAACCGGGACGCCAGCACTTTTGTCGAGGCCGCAGGGTATCGCTGGCACGTGCAGAGGATGGGTGAGGGCCCGCCGCTGCTTTTGATTCACGGCACCGGCGCTGCCACCCATTCATGGCGCGGCTTGTTGCCGCTGCTGGCACGGGATTTTTCCGTGATCGCGCCGGATTTGCCCGGTCACGGCTTTACCCAATCGCCACCGGCACATCGGCTGTCGCTGCCGGGCATGGCCACGGACCTCGGCACCTTGCTGCGCAAACTCGATGTGAGGCCCGAAATAACCATCGGCCATTCAGCCGGCGCAGCGATATTGGCGCGCATGTGCCTTACTGGACGCATGGCACCGCGCCTGCTGGTAAGCCTCAATGGCGCCTTCATGCCGTTTGGCGGCGTCGCCAACCATCTGTTCTCGCCCTTGGCGAAATTGCTGGTGCTCAATCCTTTGGTGCCTCGCGTCTTCGCCTGGCAGGCGTCGAATGCGGGGGCGGTTGAAAGGCTGATCACTAATACCGGCTCGACGATCGATCGGCAGGGGATCGCGTTGTATCGAAAGCTGGTGCGCAATCCCGCGCATGTCGCAGCCGCGTTGCGTATGATGGCGAACTGGAAGCTCGAGCCGCTGCTGCATGATTTGCCGCGATTGGAGGCAAAGCTGGTGCTGGTGGTAGCCGACAATGATCGATCGATATTGCCCAATGTCGCGCAGCAGGTGCGCGAGATTCTTCCCGACGCAGTGATCGAACGGTTACCCGGCCTTGGGCATCTCGCGCACGAAGAGCAGCCGCAACTGATCGCGGAGCTCGTAATGAAATATGCGCATAGCACAACGGCCGCACAAGCGGCGTCAAAAATGTAAACCGAAATGTACACTCTAACCCTAGGCATCTGTCAAGAAATAGTTACAGTAGCCATATGCTGGATTCCACGTTCGCCCGATCGACGCAGCAAATCCCAACGCAGCGCCAACCGCATGCGGTGGTGATCGGCAGCGGCTTCGGCGGATTGGCCGCAGCCGTCAGGCTCGGCGCCAAAGGCTATCGCGTTACCGTACTGGAAAAACTCGATGCGCCCGGCGGCCGCGCCTATGTCTACCGGCAAGACGGGTTCACCTTCGACGCCGGCCCAACCATCGTCACCGCGCCGTTCCTGTTCGAGGAATTGTGGAAGCTGTGCGGACGAAAAATGTCCGACGACGTGACCTTGGTGCCGGTGTCGCCGTTCTATCGCATCCGCTTTCAAGATGGTTCGCATTTCGATTACTCCGGGGACGCTGCTGCGATGCGTGCCGAAATCGCGCGGTTCTCCCCTGAAGATACCGATGGCTACGACGCCTATATGAAGGCGAGCGAGGCGATCTTCAAGGTTGGCTTCGAACAGCTCGGCGACGTGCCTTTCAGCAAATGGACTGACATGGCGAGGATCGCGCCTGACATGATCAGGCTGTCGAGTTATCGCAGCGTTTTCGGTCTGGTGTCGAAATTCTTCCGCGATGAACGCCTGCGGGTGGTGTTCTCTTTCCATCCGCTGCTGATTGGCGGCAATCCCTTTACCGCGAGTTCGATCTACTGCCTGATCGCGTTCCTGGAGCGGCGCTGGGGCGTGCATTTTGCGCTCGGTGGCACCGGACGACTGGTCGAGGGCCTGGTCAGACTGATCGAAGGGCAGGGCGGCCGGCTTCGTTGCAACGAAGAGGTGGGCGAGATCCTTGTCAGGAACGGCGCTGCTTGGGGCGTCAGGCTGACATCCGGCGAAACCATCGGTGCCGACGTCGTGGTGTCCAACGCCGACTCCGCCTGGACCTATCGACACCTGTTGCCGTCTTCCGCGCGGTCGCGCTGGACCGACAAGCGCATCGAACGCGCGCGCTACTCCATGAGCCTGTTTGTTTGGTACTTCGGCACGAATTGCAAATACGACGACGTACCGCATCACACCATCCTGCTCGGGCCGCGCTACAAGGAACTTCTGACGGATATTTTCGAACGCAAAATTCTGGCCGATGATTTCAGCCTGTATCTGCATCGGCCGACCGCGACCGATACCTCGCTCGCGCCTGAAGGCTGCGATGCGTTCTACGTGCTCTCGCCGGTGCCGCATCTGCAGAGCGGCACCGATTGGGGCGTGACGGCTGAAAAATATCGCCACGCGATTGCGCGCGAACTCGGCAGCACCATGTTGCCAGATCTCGAAAACCATATCGTGAGTTCGCACATGCTGACGCCGCAGGATTTTCAGGATCGGCTGTCCTCGTTCCGCGGCGCCGCGTTCGGGCTGGAGCCGATACTGACCCAAAGCGCCTGGTTCCGGCCGCACAACAAGAGCGAAGACATCGCGAACCTCTATCTCGTCGGGGCAGGCACCCATCCGGGCGCGGGGCTGCCCGGTGTTCTCTCGTCCGCGCGCGTGCTGGATTCGCTGGTGCCTGACGCTCAATCGCTTTCAAACCTGGTGACCGCATGACAATCCGTCTCGATCCCGCCGACATGGCGACCTGCCGCGCCTTGCTCAAAGGCGGGTCGCGTACCTTTCATGCCGCTTCAAAGGTGTTACCGCGCCGGGTCGCCGACCCCGCCATCGCGCTCTATGCGTTCTGCCGGCTGGCCGATGATGCCGTCGATCTCGGCAACGATCGTGCGGCAGCAGTGGCCCGGTTGCAGGATCGGCTCAATCGTGCCTATCGCGGTCAGCCGATGGATCTGGCCGCCGACCGGGTATTCGCCGACGTCGTCGCAAAATTCTCTATCCCGCGCGAATTGCCGGAAGCGCTGCTTGAAGGCCTTGCCTGGGATGCGGAGGTGCGCCGCTACGAGACGTTGCGCGATCTTACCGCCTACGCCGCGCGCGTGGCAGGTGCGGTCGGCGCGATGATGACGCTGGTGATGGGGCAGCGCTCGCCCGAAATCGTCGCCCGGGCCTGCGATCTCGGCGTCGCCATGCAGCTCACCAACATCGCCCGCGACGTCGGCGAGGACGCCCGCGCCGGACGGCTGTATCTGCCGTTGTCCTGGCTGCGGGAAGCGGGGATTGATCCCGATGTGTGGCTGGCAAATCCGGTCTTCACTCCGGAGCTTGCCGCAATCGTGCAGCGGCTGCTGGATGCCGCGGATATCCTGTACGCCCGCGCAACGCTTGGTATCGCCAATCTCCCGATGGGCTGCAGGCCGGGCATCTATGCGGCGCGTGCGCTATATGCAGAGATCGGTCGCGAACTGGAGCGCGGTGGGCTGGATTCGATTGCAAGGCGCGCTGTGGTCTCGACTAACCGCAAGCTCGCGGTACTGGCTCGAATGCTGCTACTGCTGGAAACGGAATGGAAGCCTGCCAGGAAATTCGGCGCTGATACCGCTCAACTTGAGGAAACCCGGTTCCTGGTCGATGCGGTGGCAGCAACCCCGTTACATCAGGCCGTCAAGACGCGGTCCCGTCCGATCGAGGACAGGGTGGTTTGGGTCATCGATCTGTTTGAACGGCTGGAGCGTCGGGATCAGCTGCAACGTTCGGGATCGTTCCGATAAAAGCGGTCGAGATGCTAGATACTGTCACCGTGACCAAGGATACCTCCAGCGTTGCCGAACAGCAGCGTGGCGAAGCCAGGATCTGGTTCGAATCGCTGCGCGATAAACTCTGTGCCGAAGTCGAGTTGCTCGAACGCGAAGCGCCCCACGGGCTATTTTCGGGCGAGCCGGCTACCTTTGCCTACAAGCCATGGCAACGCGCCACCGGGAGCGGTGGCGGCACCGGCGGCTTTCTCTCGGGCGGGCGGCTATTCGAAAAGATTGGTATCCATACATCCTCGGCCAATGGCCGGTTAACGCCGGAAATGGCGAAGACATTGCCCGGTGACGGCAAGCAACTCGACTATGTCTCGACGAGCATCAGCCTGATCATACATCCGCGCAGCCCGCGCGTACCGACCGTGCACATGAACACGCGGTTCCTGTCGACGGCGCAAGGGTGGTTCGGCGGCGGTGCGGACCTCACGCCGATGCTGCCGGAACAGCGCCGGCCGGACGCGCCGGATACGCTGTCCTTTCACGCCGCGATGCGCCGCGCCTGCGATGCCCACGACCCTGCCTATTACGAAAAGTTCAAGGCGTGGGCCGATACCTATTTTTTCCTCCCGCATCGCGGTCAGGCACGCGGCGTCGGCGGTATTTTTTATGACCATCTCAACACCGGCGACTTCGCAAAGGATTTCGCATTCACGCGCGATGTCGGCCTTGCATTGCTCGATGTCTATCCACGCATCGTGCGCGGACGGATGCAGGAGCCATGGACCGAGGCCGAACGGGCACAGCAGTTGGCCTGCCGCGGACTCTATGTCGAGTTCAACCTGCTCTACGATCGCGGCACCATGTTCGGGCTGCAGACCGGCGGCAACATCGAAACCATCTTGAGCTCGATGCCGCCGCTGGTGAGTTGGGGTTAGGTCCAACCAATTTCGGCATGCCCGGCCCTGTGCCGGGTATCCACGTCTTGGCGTACCAGGAAATAGGACGTGGATGGCTGGGACAAGCCCGGCCATGACGGTGACGGAAGGGATGCGCCGTGGAAAACTATCTCGGTTTCATCGAATTCTTCGTCGTGGCGCTGTTTGCTATGGCTTGGGGAGTGCTCGAACTGGTCGGGCGGCGGCTCGACAGGAAGAAGGAAGCAGAGCGGGCGAAAGAGCAGGGCCCGGCCTCGTCCTGACGCAAGCCTGCTACCGCCGCGCCCGAGGCATCCGGAACGGCAGCATCGCCTGCACGACCGGCATCTTGAAGCGATCGAGCGACAGGCTCTCATGCATCAATGTCACGGATTCGCCGAGCAATTTGGCTGATAGCACTGCCCGGGTATAAAACGGCGCGTCTTCCAGCGTTCTGAGCACACGCGGCGCATCCTCGCTGCGGACGCCGCGCTTGACCCGCCATCCCGTGCGGTTGAGTGCATGCAGCGGCGGCGGATCAAAAGTTTGCATCCGGCCTTGCGGATCGAAGGTCATCGCCAGATCGGTGCGACTGCCGTCACGGCGCAGCGATTCGTACATGATGACAGCGCCATCCAGCGTTGCCCCGCGCGACCACTGCCAGTGCGTAAAACCTTGTTCGAGCGGCGCGTCGCCGCGGTTCATGTCGAAATAGCCGTCGCCTTGCCAGCGCAAATGCGGATGATCGAGCGCGACCTGCACCCGGGCGCAGGGCGCGATCGGCCACCATAGATGGTTGCCAGCCTCGTTCAGCGTAAAGGCTTGCTGCGTGATGGCGGCAGGAACAACGCGCACCGTGCCACGGATACGCCGAGGAATCGGTACAGTGACCTCGTCGATACGGATCGTCAGCGAGATGCCGTCCCATGAAAGATTGCTTGGGCCAACCGTGAATGAATTCGTCGTCCGGCTGACGGCGCCACGCGGGCGCTCCGTCATCGTCCAGTGATTGCCGCCCTTGCGGTAAATAGCGACATTGATGGCGCAATGATTGAGCGGATCGGCCGGCCCCTTGCGCCGGGCGAAGGCGTAATAGGGCGAGAACACGCTGCCGATGAACGCAATCACCGTGATGCCGTATTGTCCGTCGTCGCTCAACGCGTCGACATACCACCACGCATAGCCGTTTGGCGAAACGATTTTGGCGAAGTCAGGTCCGCGAGCAGGCTGGCTGCCGCCGATCGGCCTGACAGTGCCGCCATCGGCACTCCAGGACCCGGATGTGTGCTGCCCCCCGCCAGGTACAGGCCCGGAATTTTGGTCCGTGCCCCCGGACGCTGGAACGATGCTGTCCATCCGTGCGAACTGCGGCCGTAGAGTGCTCCGCCCGTCGCCGGAAACAGCCGATTGAAATCCTCCGGCGTCGTGATCCGCGTGGCTGCTGGGCGGCGCTGGATTTGCAGGCCGCAGCGGTTCAGTACGCCGAATGTTCGTGTCGCGCATTGCTCCACCTCCGCAGTATCGTAAGTGTGGCCATCGCCATTCGCGGGGGCATTGACGAGCACGAAAAGGCGCTCATCGCCGTCGGGCGAAGTGCTGTCGTCGTCGCGACGGTCCTGCGCGCAGACGTAGACCGTCGGCTCGCGTGGCAGCCTGTCGCGCTGAAGGATGTCGTCGAATTCCGCCGCGTAGTTGCGTGAAAAGAACACGTTGTGACGGCTGAGCGGAAAGCCGTGGGCCCTTGCGGTCAGGCTCCAGGTCATTGCCGACAGCGAGCGTGCTTTTGGCGGTATCGCTGCAGCGCCGCCCTTCGCAGCGTTGCCGAACAGCCCGCCTGCGACCGCGGCGACGTCGGCATTGATGATCACGGCATCGGCCTCGATGCGCTCGCCGCTCTTGAGCTTGACACCGCCGGCGCGCCCGCAAGCGATCGAGACTTCGCTCACTTCCTCGCCATACCGAATGGTTGCGCCGAACGATTTCGCGACATCGGCCAATGCTGTGGCAAGGCCATGCATGCCGCCCTCGATGCTCCAGACGCCTTCGCGCTCGACATGGGCGACCAGCATCAGGGTCGCGGGCGCGAGAAAAGGCGAAGAGCCACAATAGGTGGCATAGCGCCCGAACAACTGGCGTAACCGGGGATCCGCAAAGTATTTTCCAAGCGCCGACCACATCGACGAAAACGGCTTGATCTGCGGCAGCCGCATCAGCCCGCGAAAACCGTCGGCGCCGATCAATCCGCCCATGCTGGGTTGAGATGCGCGGAGGAACGGTTTTTCGAGAATATCGTAGATGCGTTGGGTGTCGCGGCAGAATGCACGATACCCCTCGGCGTCGGCGGCGCCCGAAAAACTACCGATCGCGTCAACCGTGCGGTCCTCGTTGGCAAAAAGATCGAGGCGTGAATCTTCATCCCAGGCGTGCCGCGCCAGGATTTCCAATGGCTGCAGCCGTACGTAATCGGAAAAGTCTTTCCCGGCTGCGGCGAACAGCTCGTCGAATACCCAGCGCATGGTGAAAACCGTGGGGCCGCTGTCGACCGGAGAGGCGCCGATAGCGATCTGCCGCATCTTGCCGCCGGGTGCAGCCTGGCGTTCGAGCACGGTGACGTCGAGACCACGTGCTGCGAGTGCGAAGGCGGCGACCAAACCCGCCGCCCCAGCGCCAACGATCACAACACGATCTCTGGGCATGTCCGCACCGGCTCTGCGTTGTCATTGACAGATGTCCATATTTATTTACACTATTCACGACAAGTCAAATTGACATTTCTTCCTGTCCAACACGGGAGCCTGCCATGGACGTCTCCAGCCGGATCGAACGCGTTCTAAATGAGGCAATCGGGCGGGCGGAGGTTCCAGGGTGCCCACCGCGGCTGGCGGCGGCGATGCGCTACGCGGTGTTTCCCCGCGGAGCGCGGGTTCGGCCCCGGCTGGTTCACAGTGTCGCCGCGGCTTGCGGTGAAGATCATCCGGCGGCGACGGAGGCGGCTGGGGCGGCGCTCGAGCTGCTGCATTGCGCGTCGCTCGTGCACGACGATCTGCCGTGTTTCGACGCGGCGGACACGCGGCGGGGGCGGCCTTCTGTTCACAAGGCGTTCGGTGAACCGCTTGCAGTTCTAACCGGTGACGCACTGATCGTTCTGGCGTTCCAGACGCTGGCGCGGATTCAATGCGCGCCAGAGCGGTTGGCGACGTTGACGCTGACGATCGCTCAGTCCGTCGGCGTTCCCTCCGGTATCGTGGCGGGGCAGGCCTGGGAATGTGAATCGGAGATCGATCTCGCGCATTACCATCGCGCCAAGACCGGTGCATTGTTTGCCGCGGCGACCGTCGCCGGCGCAGCGTCGGCTGGCGTTGCCGCCGAGCCATGGAGGATGGTCGGTGAGAAACTCGGCGAAGCCTATCAGGTCGCCGACGATATCCGCGACGCGGCCGCGGACGAAGAAGAGATTGGCAAACCGGTCGGCCGCGACCTGGCGCTGGGGCGTCCCAGCGCCGTCATCGAACTCGGCCTCGATGGCGCGCTGTATCGGTTGCACGAACTGGTGCGCGGCGCCATCGACGCGATGCCGCCTTGCCCCAATGGCGCCGATCTGCGCTCCCTGATGCTCTCGGAAGCCAAGCGCCTGGTGCCGGCCAAGCTTGCTCAATTCGCGGCCTGACAGTCATGGCCACGGTCGCGCATCGCATGGTGCCCGACGAACCGTCCGACGCGCGAAGCGGCGGAGATTCGGATCTATCGGTTGCGCCAGCGGCGCGCGCGCCATCGCGATTGTCGCTACACGATCGTGCGCTTGGCCTGCGTGACAGGATTCTCGCAAACCCCAATTTCCAGCGGCTTGCCGGCACTTTTGCGCTTACCCGGCCGATCGCACGGCGCCGTGCGGGCGCGCTGTTCGATCTTTGCGCCGGTTTCGTTTACTCGCAAGTTTTGCAGGCCTGCGTGCGCCTGAAACTGTTTGACCAGTTGATGGACAGACCGCTCAGCGCGGTCGACCTGTCGGCGCGGCTATCGTTGTCCACGGAGGCGACGGAGTTGCTGCTGGACGCCGCGGTTTCATTGAAACTGGTTCAACGCCGCAGCGGCAACCGCTACGGGCTCGGTCCGCTCGGTGCCGCGCTGATGGGCAACTCTGGTGTTGTGGCGATGATCGAGCATCATTCGATGCTCTATGGCGACCTCGGGGATCCCGTGGCGCTGCTGCGTGGGGAGGCCGGAGCAGGGCAGCTCGCGTCGTATTGGCCTTATGCGAAGGGCGAAAAGCCGGCCGATCTCTGCCGCGATGCGGTCGCGCCCTACACCGCGCTGATGTCGGCGTCGCAGCCGATGATCTCGCAGCAGGTGCTTTCGGCCTATTCCTTCCGCAACCATCGTTGCCTGCTCGATATCGGCGGAGGCGACGGCTCGTTTCTTACGGCGGTCGCAGCAACCGCGCCGAAACTGCGTTGCGTGCTGTTCGATCTGCCGGCAGTCGCGGACCACGCCAGCGAGCGTTTCCGCAAGGCAGGCCTGTCATCCCGTGCGGTTGCCATCGGCGGCAGTTTCCTCACCGACCATTTGCCTGATGGCGCCGACATCGTCTCGCTGGTGCGCGTGATTCACGATCACGATGACGAGGCCGTCATGACCTTGCTGCGCGCCGTGCGTCGCGCATTGCCGCCCCATGGAACGCTGCTGATCGCCGAGCCGCTTTCGGGGGTAAAAGGCGCCGAGCCGATCGGCGACGCCTATTTCGCGTTTTACCTGCTGGCGATGGGGAGCGGCCGGCCGCGAACCTTTGAACGGCTTGCCGAGATGTTGACGGCGGCCGGCTTCACGGATGTCGCGCGGCGTCGGTCCGGAATGCCGCTGCTGACCAGTGTGCTGTCAGCCAAACCCGCTCAACAAAATGTTAATCATACTTGACAGCCTTATTTGTCAGGATAGCATGACAGTTGCGGAGTCTACCTTCCGTGGCGCCCTGGGATTGGAGTGAGCGATGGAAACCATCGCCGTCGTGCTGACGCAGCCGGAACAAGTGGAACTCTCTAGGCTCGCCTTGACCGCTCCAACCGCGGACGACGTCGTCGTCGATGTCGACTGGAGCGGGGTCAGCACTGGAACCGAACGGTTGTTGTGGTCGGGACGGATGCCGCCTTTCCCGGGCATGGGATATCCGCTGGTTCCCGGCTACGAATCGGTCGGGCAGGTCGTCGAGGCAGGATCGGCTACCGACCTGCATCCCGGCCAACGCGTCTTCGTACCCGGCGCAAAATGCTTCGGTGAGGTGCGCGGACTTTTTGGCGCATCGGCCTCGCGCCTGGTGGTGCCGGCGAAGCGTGTGGTGCCGATCGATCAAAGCCTCGGTGACCGCGGAATCCTGCTGGCGCTGGCGGCAACCGCTTATCACGCCATCGCTGCGCGCGGTGGCACCGCGCCGGACTGCATCGTCGGTCATGGCGTGCTGGGTCGCCTGCTGGCGCGGATATCGATCGCTGTCCGCAACGATCCGCCGACCGTGTGGGAAAAAAATCCGGCGCGCGTCAGTGGGGCGACCGACTACGGCGTGATCGATCCCGAGCATGACTCCCGCCGCGACTACCAGAGCATTTATGACGTCAGCGGCGATGCTCGCCTGCTCGACACCCTGATCGGCCGCATCGCGCCGGGCGGCGAGATCGTGCTGGCCGGTTTCTACAGCGAACGGCTGTCCTTTGCATTCCCGCCAGCGTTCATGCGTGAGGCGCGGTTTCGCGTCGCCGCCGAATGGCAACCGTCCGATCTGGTCGCAATCCGGGCGCTGATCGATTCCGGCCGTCTCTCGCTCGATGGCCTGATCACCCACCATCATGACGCGAGCGATGCATCGAGCGCCTATCGCATCGCGTTCGAAGATCCGGCGTGTCTGAAAATGGTTCTGAACTGGAGTTCGCTCTCATGAATGTCGTGCCCAACATCAGCATGAAGGACGCACTCCGCGCCGAAGCAGCGATCGAACCCGACGTGCCGGTGACGACCGAGGTCACCAAGGAAACCCAGATCATCGCGATCTACGGCAAGGGCGGCATCGGCAAGAGTTTTACGCTGGCCAACCTGTCCTACATGATGGCTCAGCAAGGCAAGAAGGTGCTCTTGATCGGCTGTGACCCGAAGAGCGATACCACTTCGCTTCTGTTCGGCGGCCGCGCCTGTCCGACCATTATCGAAACGTCGTCTAAGAAGAAACTTGCTGGCGAGGAAGTGAAGATCGGCGACGTCTGCTTCAAGCGCGACGGCGTGTTCGCGATGGAGCTGGGTGGCCCCGAAGTCGGCCGAGGCTGCGGCGGGCGCGGCATCATCCACGGATTTGAGCTGCTGGAGAAACTCGGCTTCCACGAGTGGGGTTTTGACTACGTGCTGCTCGATTTCCTGGGCGACGTCGTCTGCGGCGGCTTCGGCCTGCCGATTGCGCGCGACATGTGCCAGAAGGTCATCGTCGTCGCCTCGAACGATCTGCAATCGCTTTATGTCGCCAACAATGTCTGCTCGGCGGTCGAGTATTTTCGGAAACTCGGCGGCAATGTCGGTGTCGCCGGCATGGTCATCAACAAGGATGACGGCAGCGGGGAAGCGGCGGCCTTTGCCGAGACCGTCGGCATTCCCGTACTCGCTGCGATCCCGGCCGACGACGACATCCGCAAGAAGAGCGCGAATTACGAGATCATCGGCCTGCCGGGTGGGCGCTGGAGTTCCCTGTTCGAAGATCTTGCGGCCAATGTCGGCCTGGCGCCGCCGGTGCGCCCGACGCCGCTGACGCAAGACGGTCTGCTCGGCCTGTTCAAGGGTGAAGTGGTCGGCCGCGGCGTGGTGCTCGAACCCGCGACCATGGAAGACATGTGCGGCAAGTCGGTCATCGACAAGCCATCCCTCGAAGTCGTCTACGACGCGGCGTGATGCGGAGCGCAACATGAACGTCATTCTGCCTCGATATGCCGGCGCGATAGCTGAGTCTGTCGTCAACGAGCCTGTCGACGTGGATATTGCCGTTGATGAGGTGTCGGTGAACGCTCCGCCGCCCATCAACGCCGCTGCGACCAAGACCGACGGCCTCGGTTGCCATGCCGGCGCCAATGAACTGAAGGCCGCCGCCAGCGCTGCCGGCAAAAGCGACATTCTCGATCGCTATGCCGCCGACTATCCCAAGGGTCCACACGACCAGCCACAGAGCATGTGTCCTGCATTCGGCTCGCTGCGAGTCGGCCTGCGGATGCGGCGTACCGCGACCATCCTTTCTGGCTCGGCCTGCTGCGTCTATGGCCTGACGTTTACCTCGCACTTTTACGGCGCGCGGCGCACCGTCGGTTATGTTCCCTTCAATTCGGAAACCCTCGTCACCGGCAAGTTGTTCGAAGATATCCGCGAAGCGGTGTTCAAGCTCGCCGACCCGGCGCTCTACGACACCATCATCATCACCAATCTTTGCGTGCCCACCGCATCGGGCGTGCCCCTCGATCTGTTGCCGGATGAAATCAATGGCGTGCGGATCATCGGCATCGATGTGCCCGGCTTTGGCGTCCCAACCCATGCCGAAGCCAAGGATGTGCTCGCCGCGGCGATGCTGGAATATGCCCGCAAGGAAGTGGAGCAGGGGCCGGTGCAGGCGCCGCGTGGCGGCAAAAGCGAGCGGCCGACCGTGACCTTGGTCGGCGAGATGTTTCCCGTCGACCCCGTTGGCATCGGCATGATGCTGGAGCCGCTTGGACTTGCCGCGGGTCCTGTTGTGCCGACCCGCGAGTGGCGCGAGCTCTATGCCGCGCTGGATTGTTCCGTCGTCGCCGCGATCCATCCGTTCTACACCGCAAGCTTCCGCCAGTTCGATCTCGCCGGTCGTAAGATCGTAGGCTCCGCGCCGGTCGGTCATGACGGCACCGAGGCCTGGCTCGAATCGATCGGCACCGCCTGCAACGTCGCGCGCGACAAGATCGACGCCGCAAAAAACCGCTTTCTGCCTGCCATCAAGGCGGCGCTGGCGGCCAAGCCGATCAACGCTCGGATCACCGTGTCCGGCTATGAAGGTTCCGAACTGCTGGTCGCGCGGCTGTTGATCGAGAGCGGTGCACGGGTGCCGTATGTCGGCACGGCTTGCCCGAGGACACAATGGTCGGATGCCGATCGCGAATGGCTGGAGGCCAAGGGTACACGGGTTCAGTACCGCGCCTCGCTCGAGATGGATCTCGCCGCTGTGGACGAGTTCAAGCCTGATCTTGCGATCGGCACCACGCCCGTCGTGCAAAAGGCAAAACAGAAGGCAATCCCTTCGCTCTATTTCACCAACCTGATTTCGGCGCGACCGTTGTTCGGCGTCGCCGGCGCGGGGTCGCTGGCGCAGGTCGTGAATGCCGCGCTCGGCAACCAAAGCCGTTTCGACGAGATGAAGGAATTTTTTGGCGATGTCGGGGAAGGACATGCCGCCGGTGTCTGGGAAGACACGCCAAAGGACAATGTCGCGTTCCGGGAGAAATACAAGAAGCAGATCGACGCCCAGGCCAAGAAGCGCAAAGCCGAGGAGATGATCTGATGCTCGTCCTCGACCATGATCGCGCAGGTGGCTATTGGGGTGCGGTCTATGCCTTCACCGCGGTGAAAGGCATGCAGGTCATCATCGACGGCCCGGTCGGCTGCGAGAACCTGCCGGTGACTTCGGTGCTGCATTATACCGACGCACTGCCGCCGCATGAATTGCCGATCGTGGTGACGGGGCTCGGCGAGGAGGAACTCGGCCAGACCGGCACCGAAGGCGCCATGAAGCGCGCGCATCGCGTGCTGGATCCCTATCTGCCGGCGGTCGTCGTGACAGGTTCGATCGCCGAGATGATTGGCGGCGGCGTGACCCCCGAGGGCACCAACATCAAGCGGTTCTTGCCGCGTACCATCGACGAAGATCAGTGGCAGAGCGCCGACCGCGCCATCGTCTGGCTCTGGAAGGAATACGGCGTCAAGAAGATCCCGGAACGCAAGCCGCGTGCGGAGGGCGTCAAGCCCAAGGGTAACATCATCGGACCGATCTACGGCACCTTCAATATGCCGTCTGATTTGGCCGAAATTCGTCGGCTGATCGAGGGTATCGGCGCTGACGTCAACATGGTGTTTCCGCTTGGCAGCCACCTGGCCGACGTCCCCAAGCTAGTGAATGCCGACGTCAATGTCTGCATGTACCGCGAGTTCGGGCGGATGCTGTGCGAGGCGCTGGAGCGGCCTTACCTGCAGGCGCCGATCGGCCTGCACTCGACCACGAAATTCCTGCGCAAGCTCGGTGAGCTCTTAGGCATCGATCCTGAACCCTTCATTGAGCGCGAGAAGCACACCACGATCAAGCCGCTGTGGGATCTCTGGCGTTCCGTGACCCAGGATTTCTTCGGCACCGCTAGTTTCGCGATTGTCGCCAACGAAACCTATGCACGGGGCGTGCGGAATTTCCTCGAGACCGAAATGGGGTTGCCTTGCACGTTCTCGTTCGCGCGCAAGGCCGGCGTGAAGCCGGATAACGATGCGGTCCGTTCCGCCGTGCGCGAGAAGCCGCCGCTGATCCTGTTCGGCAGCTACAACGAGCGCATGTATCTCGCCGAGGCCGGCGGCCGTGCGATCTACATTCCTGCCTCATTCCCGGGCGCGGTGATTCGCCGCCATACCGGTACGCCGTTCATGGGCTACTCGGGCGCCACTTACCTCGTGCAGGAAGTCTGCAACGCGCTGTTTGATGCGTTGTTCAACATTCTTCCGCTGGCGGCCGACCTCGACCGCGTCGATCCGACGCCGACGCGGCGGCACGAGGAAATGCTCTGGAGCGACGAGGCTAAGGCGCTGCTCGACGAAGTGCTTGAGGCCCATCCGGTGCTGGTACGGATTTCGGCTGCCAAGCGCTTGCGCGATGCCGCCGAGAGCGGCGCGCGCCGTGCAGGGGAAGGGCGCGTTACCACCGAGCTGGTCGCGAAAGCGCGGGCCGCACTGATGGATGGGCAACCCGCATGAGAATGGTCGAAGCAAATTTGTATCCGGTGATTCCCTATTTGCATGTGCAACAGCACGATTGGGAGGTGACGTCGATGTCCGATATTCTCCACACGGACCGCCGCTCGAAAATAGACGCAGAACACAGGACCATCGAGTCCAGGCTGATTTTCAGCGCCTGCTATCTGCTGTTTCTGTCGGGGGCGATCCTCAAGCGATTTATGCCGCGGCGCAGGGGCGCGGGCGTTCGTGAATCGATTTTCAGGGAAGCCAGCAGCGCCGCCAGCATCCTGGTGGGCTCGTCGTTCATGGGTTTGTAATCGAAGGTTTCGTCCGGCGGTGCCGGACGGAAAGCTGCCTGACTGCACAAGATCAGGCATTCGCTGTCGCCCACGCTCGGGCGGCGAACGGCCGCAAGGCCATACCTAGGAGGATACCAAATGAAGGACGGTTCCATCTCGGGGCTATCCGAAGCTGAAGCCAAGGAATTCCACACGATATTCATGACGAGTTTCTTTCTCTTCACGGCTGTCGCGGTGGTTGCTCACATCCTCGCCTGGATGTGGCGTCCCTGGTTGCCCGGCCCCGGCGGTTACAAGGCGGCGATGGACGGCATCCAGCACTTCGCCCATGTCTCCCTCTCGTTGCTGACATAAGGAGAGAGAAACATGTGGCGAATTTGGCTGCTGTTCGATCCGCGGCGTGCGTTGGTCATGCTCTTCACGTTCCTGTTTGGACTGGCGATCGTGATCCACTTCATTCTGCTCAGCACCGACCGGTTCAACTGGCTGGAAGGACCCCGCAAGGGCCCCGCGAAGACGTCAGAGATCTCTCTGCCGTACACACCACCAAGCATGCCGTCCTGATGGCATGACAACCTGCGTACCGGAACGGGCGAGGCCGGATCGAGCGGCCGGTCTCGTCCGCTTCCGGTAGCTACCTGACGGAAGACGAAAAAGAACGACAGCAATTTCGCACGCGGAGGAACGATCGATGGCCATGCTCAGCTTTGAAAGAAAATACCGCGTTCGCGGCGGAACGCTGATCGGAGGCGATCTTTTCGATTTCTGGGTAGGACCATTCTATGTCGGGTTCTTCGGGATGACGACCATGTTCTTTGCCTTGGTCGGGATCGCGATGATCCTGTGGAACACCGCACTCGGCCCGACCTGGAATCTCTGGCAGATCAGCGTCAATCCACCGGATGTAAAATACGGCCTGTCCTTTGCGCCACTGCAGGAAGGCGGCATCTGGCAGATCGTCACCATCTGCGCGCTCGGTGCATTTACGTCATGGGCGCTGCGCGAAGTCGAGATTTGCCGCAAGCTCGGCATCGGCTATCACGTGCCGTTCGCCTTCGGCTTCGCGATCTTCGCCTATTTCACGCTGGTCGTGATCCGGCCGGTGTTGATGGGATCCTGGAGCTACGGTTTCCCCTACGGCATCATCACCCATCTCGATTGGGTGTCCAACACCGGCTATCAGTACGGAAATTTTCACTACAATCCCGCGCATATGATCGCCATCACGTTCTTCTTCACGACGTGCCTGGCGTTGGCGCTGCATGGCGGCCTGATCCTGTCGTCAACCAATCCCGACCGCGGCGAGCCTGTTAAGTCGCCGGAGCATGAGAACACGATCTTTCGCGACCTGATCGGCTACTCGGTCGGTACCATCGGCATCCATCGGCTGGGTTTGTTCGTAGCACTGTCGGCGGTCACGTTCAGCGCCATCTGTATCGTGATCAGCGGTCCATTGTGGTCGGAAGGCGACGCGTGGTCCGAATGGTGGAACTGGTGGCGCAACCTTCCGATCTGGTCTTCGAACTAACTCCGGTCATTAGAAAGAGTCCTCAACATGGCCCAGTATCAGAATTTCTTCACGCAAGTGCAGGTGCGCAGCAGCGCTTATCCGGGTATTCCCATTCAGCCCGGAATTTGGGTTCGCAGCGGGGAGGGCCGGTTCAACTACTGGCTTGGAAAGATTGGTGACGCCCAGGTCGGGCCGTTCTACCTCGGCTTCCTTGGTCTCGCTTCGATCATGTGCGGCATCGTGGCAATCGAGATCATCGGTCTCAACATGATGGCTTCGGTGAACTGGAGTCCGATCGAATTTGTCAGGCAATTGCCCTGGCTGTCGCTCGATCCGCCGAAGCCTGAATACGGCATCAGCATTCCTCCGCTCCGGGAGGGTGGCTGGTGGCTGATGGCCGGCTTCTTCCTGACCACGTCGATTCTGCTGTGGTGGGCCCGCACCTATCGTCGGGCGCGCGCGCTCGGCATGGGCACTCACGTCGCATGGGCGTTCGCTTCCGCGATCTGGCTCTATCTGGTGCTCGGCTTTATCCGTCCGTTGCTGATGGGTCATTTCAGCGAAGCAGTCCCGTTCGGGATTTTTCCGCATCTCGACTGGACCAACAACTTCTCAATCACCCACGGCAACCTGTTCTACAATCCGTTCCACATGCTCTCGATCGCGTTCCTTTACGGCTCGGCGTTGTTGTTTGCGATGCACGGCGCCACCATTCTTGCCGTCAGCCGTTACGGCGGCGAGCGCGAGATCGAGCAGATCGTCGATCGTGGAACGGCATTGGAGCGGGCGGCGCTGTTCTGGCGCTGGACCATGGGCTTCAACGCGACTGCGGAATCGATTCATCGCTGGGCGTGGTGGTTTGCGGTGCTCTGCCCGCTCTGCGGCGGCATCGGAATTCTTCTGTCCGGCACCGTGGTCGACAACTGGTTCGACTGGGGCGTCAAGCACGGACTGGCGATGCCGCGATAACTCATTTCGAATGCCGCGCGGGCCCAGCGATCGCCAATGGCGATCCGGGCCCGGGCAAATGCCTCGCGACTTGCTTACTCAGCGAAGCAGATTTTGTCCGGGTGATGCCTCAACGGAGGGGCGAGGTTGATTTCCGCGCGACAGATGTCCGCCAATAACAAGAAGCCGGGTTGGAAGAACGCTGTGGTGGAGGATCACTGGTTGGTGGAGGATATTTGCCCTGGTGCAGGTGTTCAAATCTCCGAAGGAGTCGCTTGGCGATCTCGGTGCACTGTCCGCGGCGAAATTGATCGCGGCGGCGACCGATG
>JBBRSX010000056.1:0-35169 GCA_038244925.1 Hyphomicrobiales bacterium
AAGTCTGACGAGTTCAGGGGGATGCGGACCGAGCCCACCACCTTGCCGCCCTTTTCCTTGACCAGGTCGCCGGTGTCTTTCTCCAGCGCATAGCCGAAGGCGTAGTCCGCGGTCATGAAGAACCAGGTATCGCCGCCGGCCTGCACCAGCGCGCCGCCGGTGCCGACCGCCAGCGCATGGGTGTCGTAGGCCCAGTGAAAACCGTACGGCGTGCAGGCATCGCCGGTGATGCGCGAGGTCGCCGCCCCGACGACGATGTCGATCTTCTTCTTTTCCTTCGACAGCTCCTGAATCGCGAGCGCCACCGAGGACGTCGTCAGCTCGGTGATCATGTCGACGTTTTCGACCTCGTACCAGCGCCGCGCGATGGCGGAGGCGAGATCCGGCTTGTTCTGGTGGTCGGCCGAGACGATTTCGATCTTGTGGTCGAGCACGCTGCCGCCGAAATCCTCGATCGCCATCTTGGCGGCTTCGAGGGAATACTTGCCGCCGTAATCGGCATAGACCCCGGACTGGTCGTTGAGAATGCCGATCTTGACGCCCTGCGCCGACGCCGGCCCGGCCAACAAAAGAGCGCCCATCGCCACGGCCGCCAACAATCCCGATTTCATATGTGCCTCCCAGCAGTTTCTGTTCAGAGAAAATCCACGCAACAATATTTCATAACCCTGCGGCTGCCCATCTATTTCAGATCAGCCAATAGTATTGGGAGTTTGAGCGGATTCCGGGCCTGCGCCTATCGGCGCATCCCGGAATGACGATCAATGGGTGACATCGCCGACTCACGCCGCAGGCTTCGCCTTCCCGCCATCGGCCAGGTTACGCACGATGACGTAAAAGATCGGCGTGAAGATCAGGCCGAACAGCGTGACGCCGAGCATGCCGAAGAACACGGCAACGCCGACCGCCTGGCGCATTTCCGATCCCGAACCGGTCGAAACCACCAGCGGCAGCACGCCGAGAATGAAGGCGAACGAGGTCATCAGGATCGGCCGCAGCCGCAGCCGGCAGGCCTCGATCACGGCTTCGAGCCGTGGCCGGCCCTCGAGCTCGATGTCGCGGGCAAACTCCACGATCAAAATCGCGTTCTTCGCCGCCAGCCCGACCAGCACCACGAAGCCGATCTGGGTGAGGATGTTGACGTCCTGTCCCATGATCCGCACCCCGATGGTCGCGGCCAAGAGGCACATCGGCACGATCAGGATCACCGCGAACGGCAGGCTCCAGCTGCCATATTGCGCGGCCAGCACCAGGAACACGAACAGCACGCAGATCGGAAATACATAGAGACCGGCATTGCCACCGTTGACCTGCTGGTAGGACAGGTCGGTCCATTCGAACGTAAAGCCGCTCGGCAGCGTCTGGTCGGCGAGCTGCTTGATGGTGTCGAGCGCGGTCTGCGAGCTCGTCCCCGGCGTCGGCTCGCCCTGCAGTTCGGAGGCCGAATAGAGATTGTAGCGCGCGACGCGGTCGGGCCCGGAGATGTCGCGGAAATCGACCACGCTGCCGAGCATCACCATGTCACCCGCTGCATTGCGCGTGCGCAGCCGCGACAGGTCCGAAGTCTCCTTGCGGAACGGCAGGTCGGCCTGCGCCGTGACGTGATAGGTGCGGCCGAACAGGTTGAAGTCGTTGACATAGGTCGAGCCGAAATAGGTCTGGATGGTCTCGTTGATCCCGGCGATCGGCACGCCGAGCTTCTGCGCCTTGACGCGATCGATGTCGACGAAGACCTGCGGCGTGTTGGCGGTGAAGGGCGAGAATACCGAGGTGAGGTTTGGCGACTTGCGCGCGGCGCCGACAAGCTCGTCGGTCGCGGCAGCCAGCAGCTCGGGCCCGCGGCCCTGCCGGTCCTGGATCCGGATGCTGAAGCCGCCGCCGGTGCCGATGCCGGGCACGGCGGGCGGCGGGATCACGATGATGAAGGCGCCCTGAATCACCGACAGGCGCTTGCGCAGCTCGGCGGTGATGGCGTTCGCCGTCAGCCCCTTCTTCAGCCGGGCCTCCGGCTCGGAGAATACCGGAAACAATGCCGCGGCATTGCCCGCCTGGGTGCGCGTCGCGCCGGAGAAGCCCGCGAAAGCCGCGACGCGAACGATGCCCGGCGTATCCAGCGCGATCCGCTCGATCTCGCGCACCACCTCGGTCGTGCGCGTCAGCGACGCCGCGCCGGGCAGTTGCGCGGAAATGATGACGTAGCCGCGGTCCTGCGCCGGAATGAAGCCCTGCGACGTCGTCACCAGCAGCCAGCCGGCGCTGCCGATCAGCGCGAGATAGAGCACGAGCATGACGGCCGTATGCCGGATCACGAAGTCGGCCGCGCGCGCGTAGCCGTGCGAGAGCCGGTCGAAGACGCGGTTGAAGACGCCGGTGAAACCGTCCCAGCCGCGGGCAACGATATTCCAGCGCGCCGGTGGCCGCTTTTCCTCGCGCGGAACCAGGATCAGCGAAGCCAGCGCCGGCGACAATGTCAGCGAACAGAAGCAGGAGATCGCAGTCGCCACCGCGATGGTCACGGCGAACTGCTGGAAAAATTGTCCGGAGATGCCGCCGATGAACGCGGTCGGTATGAACACCGCGCCCAGCACCAGCGCGATCGAGACCAGCGCGCCGCCGACCTCTTCCATCGTCTTGATCGCGGCCTCGCGCCGGCTCATGCCGTGTTCGAGGTGGCGCTCGACATTCTCGACCACCACGATGGCGTCGTCGACCACGATGCCGACCGCCAGCACCAGCCCGAACAAAGTGAGGTTGTTGATCGAAAATCCAAGCGCTGCCATCACGGCAAAGGTGCCGACCAGCGACACCGGGATCGCGATGATCGGAATGATCGCGGGCCGCCAGCCCTGCAGGAACACCAGCACCACGATGACGACGAGGGCCATTGCCTCGTAGATGGTCTTGATCAGCTCGTGGACGGATTGGGCGATGAATTCGGTCGGGTTGTAGCCGATATTGTAATCGAGCCCCTTCGGAAAACTCTGCTTGAGCCGGGCCATGGTGTCGGAAATGTTCTTGGCGGTGGCCAGCGCGTTCGATCCCGGCCGCTGGGTCACCAGCAACGCCACCGCCGATTTCCGCAGCAGGAAGCTGTTGGTGGCGTAGGACAGCGCGCCGAGCTCGATGCGGGCGACGTCACGCAGGCGGACGACACGGCCGTCGCTGCCTGCCTTGATCAGGATATCCTCGAACTGCTTCTGGTCCTTCAGACGGCCGGTAAAGACCAGGTTGGGCTGGAAGGCGCGGTCCGCGATCGGCGGCTCCGCGATCTGGCCGCCCGCGATCTGCAGGTTCTGCGAGCGGATCGCCGCCAGCACTTCGGCCGAGGTCAGGCCAAGATTGGCGATGCGGTCGGGGTCGAGCCACAGCCGCATCGAATAGTCGCGGGCGCCGAACATCTGGATATCGCCGATGCCGTCGACCCGCAGCAACTGGTCGCGGACCTGCAGCAGCGCATAGTTCGAGATATAGAGCTGGTCGAAGCTGTCGTCGTGCGACAGCATGAACACGACCATCAGGATGTCGGGGCTGTTCTTGCGCGTCGTCACGCCGTTGCGCTGGACCTCCTCGGGCAGGCGCGGCTGCGCGATCGCGACGCGGTTCTGTACCAGCACCTGGGCCTTGTCGAGATCGGTGCCGAGCTTGAAGGTGACGGTGATCGTGAGCTGGCCGTTCGAGGTCGCCTGGCTGTAGAGATACAGCATGTCCTCGACGCCGTTGATCTCCTGTTCGATCGGAGCCGCCACCGTGTCGGACACGGTCTGCGCGGAGGCGCCGGGATATTGCGTGGTGACGACGACGGTCGGTGGCACCACTTGCGGATATTCCGACACCGGCAGCGTGGTGTAGGCGATGGCGCCGACAATCAGCAGCACGATCGACAGCACCATCGCCAGGATGGGCTTGTTGATGGACAGCGCGCCGAGATTCATGGCTTGGCACCCGCCGGCGCTTTGGCGGTTTGAGGCGTCACTTTGGCGCCGACGCGGGCGCGCTGCAGCCCGTCGACGATGACGCGATCCTCCGGCTTGAGGCCCTCGCGGATCACGCGCAGACCTTCGTCGAGCGGTCCGAGCACCACCGGCCTGGCCTCGACGGTGTCGTCTTCCTTGACCACGAAGACGATCCTGCGCGACTGATCGGTGGCAACGGCCGAATCCGGCAGCATCAAGGCTTCATATGGCGAACTGCCGATCAGCCGGACCCGGCCGAACTGGCCGGGCAGGATCGAAAGATCCTTGTTCGGGATCACCGCCCGGCTGCGCAATGTGCCGGTCGAGTTGTCGATGCGGTTGTCGATAAAATCCATCGTGCCGTCATGCGACGGCTTGGTTTCGCCGGTCAGCGTCACCTGCACCGGGTTCGGCGTATCGCGTGAACTCGGCCGTTTGCCTTCGAACCAGAGCTTGCTGTTGCGCTGATAGGTCGCCTCGTCGGCGTCGAAATAGATGTAGATCGGATCGAGCGAGACGATCGAGGTCAACAGCGTCGAGCCGCTGTCGCTGCCCTGCACGAGATTGCCGGGGGTGACCAGATGGCGGCTGACGCGGCCGGTGATCGGCGCCATCACATGGGTGAATTCGATGTTGAGCCTGGCCGCCTTCAGCGCGCCTTCGGCCTGCATCTCGGCGGCGTGCGCCGCCTGCAAGGTTTGCCGGCGCTGATCGACGATCGAGTCGGAGACCGCCTGGGTCTGGTTCAGGGTCAACGCGCGATCGAGCTCGCGCTTGGCGAGTTCGGCCTTGGCGCGCGCGTCGGAAAGCTGCCCGTCGGCCTGTTCGGCGACCGCCTCGAACGGCCGCGAGTCGATCACGTACAGCAGATCGCCGGCATGAACGATCGCGCCGTCGCGGAACTCGACGCTGTTGACGAAGCCGCCGACCCGGGCGCGAACCTGGACGTCTTCGACCGCGTCGAACCGTCCGGTGAATTCATCCCAGTCGGTGATGGTACGCTTCACCGGTTGCGCCACCGTCACCGGCGGCGGCGCTGCGGCGGCTGGCGGCGGCGGCTTGTCACTGCAGCCGGACAGCACCAGCACCACCAGCGGAATCAGCGGTCTGAAACCGCGAAGCGAAAGAAGATCGGGGCTCCTGGCCGGCGCCGCAGGATCGAATTGCTCAGTCTCGCCCAACATCCAACACCCCCACACTGCCCGGCATCGTATCACTTGAAGCGGCTGCTGCGGCACACCGCAGCGGACGCCAAAGATGTGATCGGCTCCCAGTCTCCGCAAGATAGCTCCCGGAGCAAGCAAAATCGTTATGCAGATCCGCGTTCTCGTTGTGCGCCGTGGCGAGCGGGGTCGCCTTGACGCGATGATCGCAAGCCCACATCGGGATCTGCTGTCACGACAATAAAATCCTTGAATCCCGCGTGACCGACGCTTTCCGAATGCGACGGAATCATGACCTGCGACAATTGGACCGACGAGCACATCAATGATCTGGCTTCGCCCGTCTCATCCCAATTGAGGGGCGATCGCGATCGTCACGACGTGCGGTGTGATGCAGTGGACACTGATACTGCGACTGACGAGCGCGGCAAAAGCCGTACGGTGAAAGCGGTAGAACCCTCGGCCCGAAGGCGGTATGCATCGGGAAAAGCCTATCAGGGAGATCAGCCATGGACGCGCTTTCACCCAAGGGGTCGCCGGATGCCGGCCAGCGCCGCGGCGCCGATCACATTGCACACGATGCGGCCGGTCAGAATTTCTACGCCATCGATCGGGCCTTGCGCGATCTGCTCGCGCACTACCTGTCGCCGGCCGACTTCCGGCATCTGGAGCCGCACTTCGACCGGCTCGGCGCGCTGGCCGGCGGCCGGCTCGACGAACTGGCGCGGCTCGCCGACCAGCATGCGCCGGTGCTGCACCCGCGTGACCGTTTCGGCCGCGACGAGGATTTTATCGACTATCACGCCTCCTACCGCGAGATGGAGCAGATCGCGTTCTGCGAGTTCCAGTTTCACGCCATGAGCCATCGCGCCGGCGCGCTCGGCATGGACCGCCCGCTGCCCGCGGTCGCCAAGTACGCGCTGCAATTTCTGTTCGTGCAGGCCGAGTTCGGCCTGATGTGCCCGATCAGCGTCACCGATACCTCGACCCATCTGATCCGGAAATTCGGCAGCCCGGAATTGCAGGCCTACCTGCTGCCGAAAATGCTGTCCGGCGACGTCGCCACGATGTGGAAGGGCACGCAGTTCATGACCGAGCGTTCCGGCGGCTCAGACGTCGGCACCATCGAAACCTCCGCGCGCCTTGAGGACGGCGAGTGGCGGCTCCATGGCGACAAATGGTTCTGCTCGCATGCCGACGCCGACGTGGCGCTGCTGCTGGCGCGGCCGGAGGGCGCCCCCACCGGCACCAAAGGGCTGGCGCTGTTCGCGATGCCGCGCCGGCTGAAGGACGGCCGCCGCAACGCCTATCGCATCGTCCGCCTCAAGGACAAGCTCGGCACCCGTTCGATGGCGAGCGGCGAGATCCTGCTGGAAGGCGCCGTCGCCTATCTCGTCGGCGAGGCTGATCAAGGCCTCAAGCAGATGATGGAGCAGGTCAACCTGTCGCGGCTGTCGCATGGCGTGCGCGCGGCGGCGATGATGCGGCGCTGCGTCAACGAGGCGATGGTGTGCGCGCGCACGCGACAAGCGTTCGGCAACACCATTATCGATTATCCCCTGCTCCGCCGCCAGTTGATGAAGATCACGCTGCCGGCGGAACAGGCGCTGTCGATGTTCCTGTTCGCGGCCGACGCGATGGATCGCGCCAATGCCGGCGACAAGGACGCCGCGAATAGCTTGCGCATCCTGACGCCGCTGTTGAAATTCCGCGCCTGCCGCGACAACATTCCGGTCGCGACCGGGGCGATGGAGGTGCGCGGCGGCAACGGCTATATCGAGGAATGGGTGCATGCCCGGCTGGTACGCGACGCCCATATCGGCGTGCTCTGGGAAGGCACCAGCAACATCAACGCGCTCGACATCATCACGCGCGCCGTCGGCAAGAGCCGGGCCCATACTGCGCTGCAGGCGGCATTGCTGAAATTGCTCGATGAAGCCGCGTCCATCCCGACAACGTTCCGCGACCGCCTGCGGCAAACGCTCGACCGCACGATCGCCTTCGCCGAGCGCGTCGCGGCCGAACCGGCGCTGGAAGAACACGCGCGCGCGGCTGCCAGCGCGCTCTATCATATCACCAGCGCGGTGCTGATGACGTCGGAAGCGGCAAGGCCCGGCGCCGATGGCAAGCGAGCGCTCTATGCGCGGTTGGTTCTCGAACATCGGTTGAGCGCGCAGCACCCGCTGGCGCCACAGGAAGCGGCATCGGAACGCGCGGCGGCGGAGGTGTTGTTGTCGGGGAAGGGTGTTGCGATTGGAGAAGTCGCGAAGCTGCTCATCTAAGTTCGTCATTCCGGGGCAACGCGTAGCGTTGAGCCCGGAATCCATAACCACGATCGTGAGTATGGATTCCGGGTTCGATGCTTCGCATCGCCCCGGAATGACGGGCACTTACCCCAACCCGCTCGCCAGCCGCTCTTCCTCCGGCAACGTCGCCTCAAACGCCGGCGTGCCCTGCAACTTCCCGGCAAGCGCCTCCAGCCTGCTGCAACCGAGCCCGGCAAAGAACTTCGGCCGCTTGCCGCGCCCGAACAGCCAGAACACCGCGACCGTGATATCGGCCTGCGTCATCTCGGATCCCGTGAACCACGGCCCGGCAAATTGTCCATCGAGCCAGCCAAAACCGTCGCGGACCTGCTTGTCGCAGGCGTCGAGCCACGGTTTATGCCAGGCCTCACGCGGCCGAAAGTGCCGCTCGTAAAGGCCGGCGACCAGCTTTTCGTTGGCGCCGAGCGCGATCGCCGTCAGCGTCAGCACGCGGCGGCGACTGGCGCCCGCGGCCGGCGTCAGCGACCGCCCACCCGCCACCTGGTCGAGGTGATCGAGAATGACGGCGCTGTCGACCAGCATCTCGCCATCGGCGAGCCTCAGCGCCGGTACTCGCGTGATTGGATTGTAGGCGGCCAGTTCGGCCTTGTCCTGGCCGAACGGCATCAGCGGCACGTGGTGATAGTCGATGCCGTACAGCCGCAGCGTCACCGCCACGCGGCGCACAAAGGGCGACGCATGGCGGCCATACAGCACCGGGAGTGTGTCGGCCTCATCTTCGGACATGACGTTCCCAATTTCCTCGGCTACGCTGCGCCCAGGGCTTGCAACAAAGCCAAAATGTCCGGGGAGGACAAGCGTGCATAAAGGGCGTGTCGTATTCGGCGCCATGGAGGAGGTCGTGTTCGGGCGGCCCGCCTCCGAGGCTATTGTCGAGCAGATGGACCGGGTAAACGCACATCGCGCCTTCCTGATGGTCAGCGGGACGCTCAACCGTGAAACCGATGAAATCGAAAAAATCCGCCGCGCCTTGGGCGCGCGCTGCGTCGCCACCTTCGACGCGATGCCGGCGCATACGCCGAGATCGGCGGTGATCGCCGCCGCCGATCAGGCCCGCGCCGCGCAAGCCGACCTCATCGTCACCGTCGGCGGCGGCTCGATCACCGACGGCGCCAAAGCCGTACAGCTCTGCCTCGCCAACGATATCCGGACCGTTGCGGGCATCGACCGCATCAAAGCGCACAAGGGCGCACCGCCGCCGATGACGGCGCCGACCGTGCGCCAGATCAGCGCGCCGACAACGATCGCCGGCGGCGACTTCAGCCCCAGTGCCGGCGTCACCAACGAAACCACCAAGGTGAAGGAGATGGTGAGTCATCCGCTGGCGATCCCGCGCGCGGTGATCCTCGATCCGGCGCTCGGCGCGCACACGCCGGAATGGCTGTGGCTGTCGACCGGCATTCGCGCCGTCGACCATTGCGTCGAAGGCATCTGCTCGGGCCAGTCGCATCCCTACGCCGACGCCCAGATGTTGAAGGGCCTCTCGCTGCTGGCGCAAGCGCTGCCGCGCGTAAAAGCTGACGGCAACGATCTCGTGCACGGATGGATTGCCAGATCGGAACCTGGCTCTCGATGGGCGGCCTGTCTTCCGGCGTACCGATGGGCGCCAGCCACGGCATCGGCTATGTGCTCGGCGCCGAGTTCGGCGTCCCGCACGGCTATACGTCCTGCGTGATGCTGCCGTTCGTGATGCGCTGGAACAAACCGGTCAACGCCGATCGTCAGGCCATGGTCGCCGCCGCCATGGCCCACCCGGGCGAGGATGCCGGCGATGTGCTCGACAACTTCATTCGCGGCCTCGGCATGCCGCGCAGCCTGCGCGAGGTCAAGGTCGGGCCTGAAAACTTCGACCGCATCGCGCTAGCTGCGATGGCGACGCCCTGGGTGCCGCGCAACCCGCGCAAGATCGAGGGACCGGCGCAGGTGCGCGAGATCCTGGATTTGGCCGCATAAGAGGATTTTGAATTCGATGTACACCGGCACGCATGCTCATCTTCGTCCGCTGCAGCCCGCCTTCATCATGGCAAGCACCGGAGAGGCCGTCACCTATCGCGAGCTAGACGCCCGCAGCAACCGGCTGGCGCACCTGTTTCGCAACCGCGGCCTGCAACGGCTCGATCACTATTCGATCTTCATGGAGAACAACAACCGCTATCTGGAATCCTGCGGCGCCGGCGAGCGTTCCGGGCTGTATTTCACCTGCGTGAACTCGTACCTGACCGCGAGCGAACTCGCCTACATCCTGACCAACAGCCAGTCGCGCATTCTCATCACCTCGAAAGCAAAACTCGACATTGCGCGCGAGGCCCTGAAGGAATGCCCCAGGGTCGAGCTCTGCATCGTCGCCGACGGCGAGACCGAAAGCGATCGCATCGTCGGCCTGCAAGCGGTGACCAAAGGCCTGCCGAAGACGCCGATATCGGACGAAAGCAACGGCACCGCGATGCTGTATTCGTCCGGCACCACCGGACGGCCGAAGGGCATCCTGCGCCCGCTGCAGGACGTGCCGCCCGGACAGCAATTGCCGCTGTTCGATTTCCTGCAAAAGCTCTGGCACTACCGCGAAGGCATGGTCTACCTGTCGCCGGCGCCGCTCTACCATTCGGCGCCGCAGGCCGCCGTCAACCTGACGATCCGCAACGGCGGCACCGTCATCATCATGGAAAATTTCGATCCCGAGCGCTATCTCGCGCTGGTCGAGCAATGGGGCATCACCCATACGCAACTGGTGCCGACAATGTTCTCGCGGATGCTGAAGCTGCCGGTCGAGATGCGCCAGCGCTATGACCTGTCCACGCTCGAGATCGCGGTTCATGCCGCCGCACCCGGCCCCGCCGCCGTCAAGGACGAGATGATCAAATGGTGGGGGCCGATCATCCATGAATATTACGGCGCCACCGAGGGGCTCGGCTTTACGGCCTGCGACAGCCAGCAGTGGCTCGCCCATCGCGGCACCGTCGGCAAGGTGCTGCTCGGCGACCTCCACATTCTCGACGAGAACATGCAGCCGAGCGCCAAGGGAACGCCGGGTACGGTGTGGTTCAAGACCGCGACGCCGTTCGAATATTTCGGCGATCCGGCCAAGACCCAGGAGTCGCGCTCGCCCGACGGCAGCATGAGCACGGTCGGCGACGTCGGCTATGTCGACGATGACGGCTATCTGTACCTCACTGATCGCGCGACCTTCATGATCATCTCCGGCGGCGTCAACATCTACCCGCAGGAATGCGAGAACCTCCTGATCACCCATCCCAAGATCGCCGACGCCGCGGTGTTCGGCGTGCCCAATCCGGATCTCGGCGAGGAAGTGAAGGCGGTGGTGCAGCTGATGCCCGGGGTTTCGCCGGATCAGGAACTGGCGGACGAACTGATGGCGTTCTGCGGTCAGTCGCTGTCGCGCCAGAAGGTGCCGCGCTCGATCGACTTCGAGGCCGAACTGCCCCGGCTGCCGACCGGCAAGCTCTACAAGAGGCTGCTGCGCGACCGCTACTGGGGCAACAAGACCTCGCGGATCGTGTGAGGAACAACGAAAGCTATCCGGCCTTCGCGCGTCCCTGCTTTTGGGGCCGCGATGCCGGCGCTCTCGCCGTCGGCGATTTGGTCATTCCCTCGTCGAGCATTTTCTGATCGGCAAGCAGCGCCTTGCGCAAACGCGGCGCTGCGAATTCGAGAAAGCTTCGCATCTTCAGCGGCAACAGCCCCTGTCCGGCATGGATCAGGTGCACCGGCAACGGTGCCGGTTCATGATCGGCCAGAACGACGCGGAGCAATCCCTGCTCGACCGCATCTGCGACGTGATAGGACAGCAGATGCGTGATCCCCAGTCCGGCGATCGCCGCATCGAGTGCGGCTTCGGCGCTGTTGACGTTGAGACGGCATCGCGGGCGCTGGACCTGCATCATGGCCTTGCCGCCGGACGCGAACGACCAGGACGGTCCCGAAGCGAGCGTGGCAAGGGTGACGCAGGTCAGCTTCGCCAGATCGGGCAGCGCCTCGGGAATCCCGTGGGCCGCGAAATAAGCGGGACTTCCGCACACCACGCGACGAACGGTGCCCAGACTGGTGGCGATCATGCTGCTGTCGGGCAGTGCGCCGATCCGTACCGCGAGGTCGATATGATCCTCGGCCAGATTGACGTAGCGGTCCGACAGCGTCATGCGCACGTTGATGTCGGGATAATCGGCCAGGAAGTCGTTGATGATCGACAGGAAATGAATTCGTCCGAATGCCACCGGCGCGGTGACGATCAGTTCGCCGCGCGGCGCGGCGTACTCGCCGGAAGCCTGGGTTTCGGCGTCGCCGACCTGCTCGAGGATGCGCCTGGACGCCGCGACATAGGCCGCGCCCGCATCCGTCAGCGTCAATTTCCGTGTCGAGCGCACCAGCAGGCGGGTTTTCAGATGCGCCTCGAGCTCCGAAATCTTGCGGCTGATGGTCGGAAGCGGCGTGCCGAGCCGTCGGCTGGCGGCCGAGAAGCTGCCCGCCTCGACCGACTTGATCAGCAGCGACATCGCCTCGAAACGGTCCATGAAATCTCTCGCTCTATCCTCTCATATATTGAGAGGATACCTCTCCAAAATCCACGATTATATGTAGCAATGATAGGGGCTATTTTTGCTTCCGCAAGGCCAATCGGGGGCCCGGACGGGAGAATGACGATGTTCACGATCCTTCACAGCCTGCAGTCGCTTTTCATGGCGATCTTTGCTTCGGACGAAACCGCCACGCGCGATTCAGTCGCCTATCACGCGCAAGCGCGGACCGGGGAAACGCAGTTCAGCCGCGCGCAGGTGCTTCGCAGATACTACTAACGGCACCATCGCCTACCGCGCGGAGCATCGTTTCACCGACGGCGCAGCTTGGCGCGCCATCGACGTCTCGCGGGGAGTGCGGTGCGTCATCGGCACGTGAGACAATTTGGCGCGGAAGATATCGGCTCATGTTCCGCCCTACGAACTTTTCGTAGTCCGAATTGCCAATCCCCGCACCGGCTTAGCCGGTTGCCCGGGCGCGCCACCGTGGTATCCTTGATATCAATCGGCCAATTGAGACCGAAGTTCGAGGAGGGGACCATGCGGAGCGTTCGCGCGCTTGCCGCCGCGGCATTGTTGTTGCTGCCGGCTTACCACGTTGCATCTGCGGCCGAGCCGAAACAGGGCGGCATCCTCAGGGTTTATCACCGCGACAGCCCGGGTAGCGCTTCGATCCACGAAGGCGCGACCTACTCCGTCAATATTCCATTCATGCCGGTCTACAATAACCTTGTGGTTTTCGACCAGAAGGTCGCGCAGAACAGCGTGAACTCGATCGTGCCGGATCTGGCGGAAAGCTGGGCCTGGAGCGGCGACGGCAAGACACTGACGTTCAAGCTGAAGCAGGGCGTCAAATGGCACGACGGCAAGCCGTTCACATCCGCCGACGTCAAATGCACCTTCGACATGCTGATGGGCAAGTCGCCGCAGAAGTTCCGTCAGAACCCGCGCAAGTCCTGGTATAACGAGGTCAACGAGGTCACGACCAACGGCGATTTCGAAGCCTCGTTCAACCTGAAGCGGCCGCAGCCGGCGCTGCTGTCGCTGCTCGCTTCGGGCTACACGCCGGTTTATCCCTGCCACGTTTCGCCGGCGGATATGCGGACCCACCCGATCGGCACCGGCCCATTCAAGTTCGTCGAGTTCAAGGCCAACGAATCGATCAAGCTGACCAAGAACACCGACTACTTCAAGAAGGGCCTGCCGCACCTCGACGGCATCGAATTCACCATCATTACCAACCGTTCGACCGCGATCCTCGGCTTTATCTCCGGCCAATTCGACATGACATTCCCGACCGAAGTGTCGATCCCGATGCTCAAGGACGTCAAAACGCAGGCGCCGAAGGCGGTTTGCGAGGTCGCACCGAACAACGTCTCCACCAACATCATCGTCAACTCATCTTCACCGCCGTTCGACAATCTCGACATTCGCCGCGCGCTGGCGCTGTCGCTGGACCGCAACGCCTTCATCCAGATCATGTTCGAGGGACAGGGCGACATCGGCGGCACCATGCTGCCCGCGCCGGGCGGCCTGTGGGCGATGCCGAAGGAGATGCTGGAATCGATCCCGGGCTACGGCCCTGACATCAACGCCAACCGCGAGGCCGCGCGCAAGCTGATGGCGAAGGCGGGCTATGGCCCGGACAAGCATCTGCAGGTCAAGGTTTCGACCCGCAACATTCCGGTCTACCGCGATCCGGCCGTAATCCTGATCGACCAGATCAAGAGCATCTATATCGACGCCGAACTCGACGTCGTCGACACCGCGCAGTGGTTTCCGAAGATCGCCCGCAAGGATTACGCGCTCGGTCTCAATTTGACCGGCAACGCCGTCGACGATCCCGACCAGTCGTTCTACGAGAACTATTCCTGCGGATCGGAGCGCAACTATACCAACTACTGCAACAAGGAAATCGAAAAGCTGTTCGACGAGCAGTCGGTCGAAAAGGATGTCGCCAAGCGCAAGAAAATGGTCTGGGAGATCGACAAGAAACTGCAGGAAGACGTGGCGCGGCCGATCATCTTCCACAGCCGGACCGGTTCCTGCTGGGCGCCCTATGTCAAGGGCATCACCATCATGGTGAACAGCTCCTATAACGGCTACCGTTATGAGGACGTGTGGATGGACAAATAGCGTCCAGCCGCTACAAGTCAGCCGCCCAGGGAGAAACGCCAGGTGTTTGCTTATATCGTGCGACGCCTAGCATTGATGCTCGTGACCCTGATCGGGATCTCGATCATCATCTTTGTGCTGCTGCGCATCGTCCCCGGCAATATCGTCGACATCCTGTTCGACGCGGCGGGCTTCGTCGATCCCGCCGACAAGGCCAACCTGGAAAAGGAACTCGGCCTCAACCTGCCGATCTACGTGCAGTACCTGCACTGGATCGGCGGCCTGCTGCAGGGCGATCTCGGCTACTCCTACGTCTCCGAAAAGCCGGCGCTGCAGGAAATCCTGCCGCGTATCCCGATCACTGCGCGGCTCGCCGGGCTGGCGCTATTATTTTCCGCATCGATCGGCATTCCCTTAGGGGTGATCAGCGCGGTGCATCAGGGCTCGCGGTTGGACTATGCCTTGCGCATCGTCAGCCTGAGCGGCCTTTCGTTGCCGTCGTTCTGGCTCGGGCTGTTGATCCTGATGGCGTCGGTTTCGCTGTTCGGCAGCATGCCGATCTACAATCCGAATCCGAAGACCTGGACCGAGGCGATCGCGATCTATTGCGTGCCGGCGATGGCCGTCGGCTTCCGCAGCGCGGCGCTGACCATGCGCATCACGCGCTCCTCGATGCTGGAAATCCTGCGGCAGGATTTCATTCGCACCGCGCGCGCCAAGGGCGCCTCGGAATCCTCGGTCAACTACCGCCACGCGCTGAAGAACGCCATTCTGCCGGTCATCACCGTGATCGGCATCGAGGCCGCGTTCCTGATCGGCGGGCTGATCGTGACCGAAACCGTGTTCAACATTCCCGGCGTCGCCCGCTTCCTGGTCGAGGCGCTGCGCTGGCGCGACTACCCGATCGTGCAGAACCTGGTGATGCTGATCGCCGTCGTCGTGGTGGTCGCCAATTTCACCGTCGACATGCTGTACGCCGCGATCGATCCGCGCATCCGGTATACGGACTGATTTCAGGAAGATTTGGAGCCGCCGCTTGACTTCGATCAACTACGACAGCGAGCTGAAACGCGCCGGCGCCCAATCGACGCATGGCTGGCGCCGGCTTGCATTCCTCGCGCAGCGCTACATCCTCGGCACGGTCGGCCTGTTCATCATGCTGCTGTTCGTCTGGGTGGCGATCTCGGCCGACCTGATCTGCCGCTACGACCCGCTCAGCGTCGATTCCGCACACCGGCTGGCGTCGCCGGACTGGGCGCACTGGATGGGGACCGACTCGTTCGGCCGCGACGTCTGGAGCCGGATCATTCACGGCGCGCGCATTTCGCTTGCCGTCGGCATCGGCTCGACCTTTCTGGGCTCGTCGATCGGCGTCATGGTCGGCCTGGCATCGGGCTATCTGTCGGGCTGGGTCGATCTCGTGTTCCAGCGCGTCACCGATATCCTGCAGGCATTGCCGCTATTGGTACTGGCGCTGGTGATGACCGCGGCGCTGGGCCCCTCGCTGCCGAACGTGATCATTGCGATTGCGATCCCGCTGATCCCCACCGTCGCCCGCGTGATCCGCGCCAACACGCTGGCGCTGCGCGAGCTGCCGTTCGTCGAGGCCGCGAAGTCGATCGGCATGAGCGAAACCCGCATCGCGCTCCGTCATGTGCTGCCCAACACGCTGGCGCCGCTGATCGTGCTGGCGACCGCGCAGCTCGGCTCCACCATCCTGACCGAAGCCTCGCTGTCGTTCCTCGGTCTCGGCATTCCCGAACCCTACCCCTCCTGGGGACGCATGCTGTCGGAATCGGCGGCGGAATATGTCCGCACCGCGCCTTGGCTCGTGATCTTCCCCGGTGTCGCGATCAGCCTCGCGGTATTCGGCACCAACCTGTTCGGCGACGCGCTGCGCGACATCCTCGACCCGAGGCAGCGCGGCTGATGACCGAGGCAAGAGCGGACGACACGGTTCTCGACGTCAAGAACCTGAAGACGGTGTTCTTCACCAATTCCGGATTGTTCCGGGCGGTCGACGACCTCTCGTTTAGCGTTCGCCGCGGCGAGACGCTGGCGATCGTCGGTGAATCCGGCTGCGGCAAGAGCGTCAGCGCGCTGTCGATCATGCGGCTGGTGCCGGACCCGCCCGGCCGGATCGTCGGCGGTTCGGTCAACCTGGAAGGAACCGATTTGCTCGGCCTCAACGAGGCCGAGATGCGCAAGATTCGCGGCAACCGGATGTCGATGATCTTTCAGGAACCGATGACCTCGCTCAATCCGGTGATGCGGATCGGCGACCAGATCACCGAAGTGGTGCAACTGCACCAGACCATGACCAACAAGCAGGCCTGGGCCAAGGCCGTCGAGATGCTGCGCCTCGTCCGCATCCCCGAGCCGGAGCGGCGGGCATCGGAATATCCGCATCAATTGTCCGGCGGCATGCGCCAGCGCGCCATGATCGCGATGGCACTGGCGTGCCGGCCGACGTTATTGATCGCGGACGAGCCGACCACCGCGCTCGACGTCACCATCCAGGCGCAGATCCTGGCGCTGATCGTCGACCTGCAGAAGACGCTCGGCACCGGACTGATCCTGATCACCCATGATCTCGGCGTCGTGGCGCAAACCGCGCAGCGCGTCATCGTGATGTATGCCGGCAAGAAGGTCGAGGAAGCCACGGTCGAGGACCTGTTCGAAAATCCGCTGCATCCCTACACACGCGGGTTGATGGCCTCGATGCCGGCCGTGATTTCGCTCGAGGCCAAGGCCGACGCGCGGTTGACCGAGATTCCCGGCATGGTGCCGTCGCTGACCAACCTCCCGGCCGGCTGCGCGTTTGCACCGCGCTGCAGCCTCGCGATCGACCGTTGTCGCGTAGAATATCCGCCGCTGCAGGAATTTGACGGAAAACATCTGGCGGCGTGCTGGCGCGCGGCGGAAACGGTGGCCGCGCCATGACCGAGACTATCCCCCTGCTCGAGGTTACCGACCTCGTCAAGCATTACGCCGTGCGCGGCGGCATCCTGCGCCGTCGTGTCGGCACCGTGCACGCCGTCGACGGCGTCAGTTTCTCGGTCGGCAAAGGCGAAACGCTCGGCCTGGTCGGCGAGTCCGGTTGCGGCAAATCGACGGTGGCGCGCGCCGTGCTGCGGCTGGTGGAACCCTCCAGCGGCGCCATCAAGCTCAACGGCACCGATATCACCGGCCTCAGCAAGGCGGAGATGCGGCCGCACCGGCGCTCGATGCAGATCGTGTTCCAGGACCCGTTTGCGTCATTGAATCCGCGCATGACCGCGGGCGACATCGTCGGCGAGCCGCTCAGCGTGCATGGACTGGCGACCGGTCGCGAGAAGCAGGAGCGGGTCGCCGAACTGTTCGCGCAAGTCGGATTACGCGCCGACCAGATGAAGAATTATCCGCATCAGTTCTCCGGCGGCCAGCGGCAGCGCATCTGCATCGCGCGGGCGCTGTCGCTGGGGCCGAGCCTGATCGTATGCGACGAGCCGGTCTCGGCGCTCGACGTCTCGATCCAGGCGCAGGTGATCAACCTGTTGATCGACCTGCAGCGCAAGCACGGCTTCTCCTACCTGTTCATCGCGCACGACCTCGCCGTCGTCGCCCATATCAGCCACCGCGTCGCGGTGATGTATCTCGGCCGCATCGTCGAGATCGCCGACAAGACCGAGCTGTTCGCCAACCCGCGCCATCCCTACACCCAGGCGCTGCTGGCGTCGGTGCCGGTCGCCGACCCCAAGGCCAAGAAACTCGTACCGATGATCGACGGCGACGTCCCAAGCCCGATCAATCCACCGCCGGGATGCGCGTTCCACACCCGCTGCCGCTATGCAATCGACCGCTGCAAGGTGGAGCGGCCGGTGTTGATGCAAGCCGGCGCGAAGCATGAGGTGGCGTGCTGGTTGAACGACGGGACCGGGCGGCCCGGGTAACTCTCCGTCATTGCGAGCGCAGCGAAGCAATCCATCGCGCCGCAAAAGAAAGTGTGGATTGCTTCGTCGCTGCGCTCCTCGCAACGACGGTTGAGGCAATCAAACCGCTTCGATCTCCACCACGATCTTCCCCGTCGTCACCTGCTCACCTTCGGTGACATCTATGGCCGAGACCGTGCCGGCAACACCGGCCGTATGCACATGCTCCATCTTCATCGCTTCCAGCGTCATCACAGGTTGGCCCGCCGTGACCTTGTCACCCGGCTTGACCAGCACCGCGACGACGCGGCCGTTCATCGCGGCGCGGACCTTGCCGTCGCCGCCGCTGGCCGCGGCAGAGACCGGTGCCGCCAGCGTCAGGTCATGCGCCGTGATGGTGCTGCCCCGATAAAGGAAATGGAGCCGATTGCCATCACGGGACCATTTGAACGATTCCATCAGGCCATTACTGGTAAACCGGACGGTGTCGTTGCCAACGCTGTGAACCTCGACCCGGTAGATTTTGTTCTCAAGCCCCTGATAGCTGCCGTCACGGTCGCGCACGATGTCGACGTCGTGAACCCCGTGATCGAGTTCGACCCGCACCGGCACAGGAAATGTCGCCGCCAGCGATCGTCCGCTTTGCCACCTCGGCGCAAACGGGTTGGTGAGATAGAGCAGCAGCCCCGCCAGAAAGGTTTCCCATTCCGCGTCATGACGCGGCGCCAGCAATTCACTGCGATGGTCGCCGATAAAGGCGGTGGTCGCCTTACCTCCGGCAAAGCCGGGATGCCGCAGGCAGGAAATCAGGAATCCCTGGTTGGTGGTGACACCGAAGGCCGCGGCCTGTTCCAGACCCGAGATCAGCTTGCCGCGAGCTTCATCACGGGTCGCGCCATGACTGATGATCTTGGCGATCATCGAATCATAATACGGCGGAATCTCGGAACCGGATTGCAGCGCATGCTCGACGCGCAACCCTTCCGGCATTTGCCACAGCACCATTATGCCCGATTGCGGCATGAAATCATGGCCGGCATCCTCGGAGCACAGCCGGACCTCAATCGCATGCCCGGAGAACTTGATATCCTCCTGCACCAGCCCCAGCGGCTCGCCGCTGGCGACGCGGAGCTGCAGTTCAACGAGATCGAGGCCGGTGACGGCCTCGGTGACGGGATGTTCGACCTGCAGCCGCGTGTTCATTTCCATGAAATAGAATTCGCCGCTGGGGTCGAGCAGGAATTCCAGCGTGCCGGCGCCCTCGTAGCGTAGCGACCTGACGGCATCGACGGCGACCGCACCCATCCGCGCCCGCAATCTCGGCGTCACCGCCGGCGACGGCGCTTCTTCGATCAGCTTCTGGTGGCGGCGCTGCACCGAGCAATCGCGCTCGCCGAGATGGATGGCGTTGCCGTAGCGATCGCCGAACACCTGGACTTCGATATGCCGGGGATTGACGATGGCCCGTTCCAGAATGACGGTGGGATCGCCGAACGCGCCCTGCGCCTCGGACCGTGCGCTGCGCAGCGCATCCGGAAACGCCTTGTCGTCCACGACCAGCCGCATGCCACGCCCACCGCCACCGGCAACAGCCTTGATCATGACGGGGAAGCCGATTTTTCTGGCCTCCTTCAGCATCACGGCATCGCTCTGGTCCGCCCCCTGATAACCGGGCACACAGGGCACGCCCGCCTTTTGCATGATGTCCTTGGCGCCGGCCTTGTTGCCCATGGCGCGGATCGCCTCAGGCGACGGCCCGATGAAGACCAAGCCGGCGTCGCGACAGGCTTGGGCAAAATCCTCGTTCTCGGCGAGGAAACCATAGCCCGGATGCACCGCGCTGGCGCCGGAGGCTTTGGCGGCGGCGATGATCGCATCGATCCGGAGATAAGACTGCGCGGGCAGCGCCTCGCCGATCCGTACGGCCTGGTCCGCCTCGCGGACATGCAGCGCATCGCGGTCGGCATCGGAATAAACCGCGACCACGCCATAACCGAGACGGCGCGCGGTGCGCATGATCCGCAGCGCGATCTCGCCGCGATTGGCGATCAGTATCTTGAAGAACGGCGTCTGCTTCATCATGCTCATGGCCGGGCGACCGAGAATTGCATGCGCTGCGGAGTGCGCGCCTCGGCCTCACGGCAGATCGCCAGCACCTCGGACAACACGCTGCGGGTATCGCGCGGGTCGATCACGCCGTCGTCGAGCACGCGGGCGCTGGTCGAGAACACGTCCATCTGGCCATCGAACACGCCGGTTATCTGCGCCTTCATCGCCTCGATCTTTTCCCGCTCGATCGGCTTGCCGCGCCGCGCGGCGGCGGCCTCGGTTACGATCGCCATGGTTTCGGCGGCCTGTTCGCCGCCCATCACGGCGGTCTTGGCGTTGGGCCAGGAGAAGCAGAAGCGCGGATGGAAACCGCGACCGCACATGCCGTAATTGCCGGCGCCGAACGAGGCGCCGCAGTAGATCGTGATCTGCGGCACCGTCGCCGACGTCACCGCCTGGATCATCTTGGAGCCGTGCTTGATCATGCCGGCTTCCTCATAGGCCTTGCCCACCATGTAGCCGGTGGTGTTGTTGAGATAGAGCAGCGGCGTGCGCGACTGGCAGCAGGCCTGAATGAAATGCGTCGCCTTGTTGGCGCCGGCGGGATCGAGCGGGCCGTTATTGGTGATGATGCCGATCGCCTGCCCTTCGATGCGGGCGTGGCCGCACACGGTGGCGGGGCCATAGTTGGCGCCGAATTCCGTAAAGTCGGAATCATCGATGATGCGGGCGATCACCTGACGCATGTCGACCGGGCGCTTGTGATCCATCGCCATGATGCCGAGCAGTTCTTCCGAATCGTAACGCGGCGGAAGATACGTAGGTTCATCCGCCTTCGGCCGGTCCCACTCCAGATTGGTCATGATGTCGCGCGCGATCCGCAGCGCGTCACGGTCGTCCTCGGCGAGATAGTCGCCGAGCCCGGAGATCGAGGTGTGCATCTCGGCGCCGCCGAGTTCCTCCTCGGTCGCGATTTCGCCGGTTGCGGCCTTCAGCAGCGGCGGCCCGGCCAGGAAGGCGCGGGTGCGGCCGCGCACCATCACGATGTAATCGGAAAGCCCCGTTTGATAGGCGCCGCCTGCGGTCGATGAGCCATGCGTCACGGTGACGACCGGCAGGCCCGCCGCCGACAGCCGCGCCAGATTGCGAAAGATGTTGCCGCCGCGGACAAAGTCCTCGACGCGGTTGCGAAGCAGGTTGGCGCCGGCGCTTTCGACCAGTTGCACGTAAGGCAGCTTGTTCTCCAGCGCCAGTTCCTGCACCCGGATGGTCTTGTCGAGGCCGTAAGGTTGCAGCGCGCCGGCATCGATGCCGGAATCGTTGGCGCTGACCATGCAGCGGATGCCGGCGACGAAGCCGATGCCGGCGATCAACCCGCCGCCCGGTACGCTCTTGTCGGCATCAGGCACGTCGAACATGTAGCCCGCGAGCGTCGACAGTTCGATGAAGGGCGTCCCGGGATCTAGCACCAGCGCCACACGCTCGCGCGGCAGCAACTGCCCGCGCTTGTGAAAGCGGTCCTTGGCGCCGGCGGAGGCCGCGCGCGCGCGCTCTTCCAGCATCCGCATCCGCGCGATCAGTGCCAGCATGCCGTCGCGGTTGGCCTTGTAGGCGGCACCGCCGGTGGCGACGGTCGATTCGAGGATGGCCATAAGTTACTCCGTCATTCCGGGATGGTCCGAAGGACCAGACCCGGGATCTCGAGATTCCGGGTTCGCTTCGCGCCCCGGAATGACGTTGATAGGGTTGACCATACTCACGCGATCTTCCCGGTAAAATGCTCGCTGAACGCCTGCCGCAATTCGACCTTGCGCAATTTTCCGGTGGCCGTCATCGGCATTTCGTCGAGGATGCGAATGAATTTCGGCACCTGGAAACCGCCGAGATATTTTCGGCAATGCTCGGCGATCCCGGCTTCATCGGCCTGCGCGCCCGGCTTCAGCTTGACGAAGGCGGACACCGCCTCGCCCCATTGCGGATGCGGCAGGCCGACTACCGCCGCGTTCTGCACGGCGGGATGGGCCAGCAACGTCTCCTCGATCTTGACCGAGGCGACGTTCTCGCCGCCGGACTTGATCATGTCCTTCTTGCGGTCGAGAAAAAGTATCTCGCCGTGCTCGTCGATCAGCGCGAGATCACCGGTGTGGTGCCAGCCGAACTTGCGCGCCTCTTCGGTCGCCTTCGGATCCTTGTAATAGCCCATCATCACGTTGGGGCCGCGGTGCACGAGCTCGCCAGCCTCGCCGCGCGGCAGCAGGTTGCCGTTATCGTCCATGATCGCGCTCTCGTTGACGATCAGCGATTCGCCCCAGTAATTGCCGAACCGTTCGAGCTGGCGATCCGGCTGCGACATCGTGGTGGCCGGGTACATTTCGGTCTGGCCCGAAGAGAGTACGAAGTTCGGACACATGTCGGCCATCGCGCGCTCCAGCAGCGGGCGGCTCATCGGCGCCATGGTGTAGATGCAGTTCCGCAAGCCCGAGAGATCGAACTCCCTCCGGCGCGGGTGATCGAGGATGGCCTGATACATCAGCGACAGCCCGACAAACACGGTGAGCTTGTCGCGAACGATGGCTTCCATGCAGACCACGGGGTCGAAGCCGCGCATCAGCGCCATCCGGCCACCGACCGACAGGTAGCTCAGCAGCAGCACGTGGCCGGCGCAATGGAACAGCGGAAACTGCCCGGTGATGCCGTCCTCGCGGCCGAGCTTCATTTCGATGGCGTTGCTCATCACGGCCATCACCACCGCGAGGTGGCAATGCATCGCGCCCTTGGGCCGCGACGTGGTGCCCGAGGTGTAGATGATCATCGCCAGATCGCGGTCGTCGAAATCGATATCGGGCTCCACGTCGGACCTGCTCTTGATCAGATCGGTGAAATTCTCAAGGCCGGTCGCGGCGACCTTGCCGGTGAGATCGATCGCGATCATCAGCATGCCGCGCTTTTCCAGCGCGGCGCGCCGGTCGGGCTGCGCATGCAGCATATCGTCGATCAGCGCGAACCTTACTTCGGCGTGGTCGAGGATGTAATCCATGTCGGCGGGGCCGAGCATGGTGTTGATGGGCACCCAGACCAGGCCGGCGCGGTGAATGCCGAACAGCGCTTTGACGAATTCGACCGAGTTGTTGCAGATGGTCGAGATCTTGTCGCCCGGCTTCAACCCGCGCTGCACCAGATAGTTGGCAAACCGGTTGGCGTCACGCTCGATCTCGGTGAAGGTGACGCGGCGCGCGCCGTCGGTGAGCGCCACACGATCCGGAAACCGCGCCGCCGCACGCTTGAGCAGATCGCCGATCGCGACGCGGCCGATCCGGCCGGGGCCGGACACGCCGCCGGTTGCGGTGAGATTGCTCATTTTGCCTCCATCCCCTGGGCGTCATTCTGGGATGGTCCGAAGGACCAGACCCGGAATCTCGAGATTCTCAGATGTGCAATTGCACATCATAGTTCGATGCTTTGCATCGCCCGGAATGACGCGGCGTAGTCTAATGCCTGGTTCCGAAAATCTGCCGCGCTTCGGCGGGGCTGGCGATCTCGCGGCCGGCGCGCCGCGCGCAGGCGGCGATGGCTTCGATCAACTGCCCGTTGGAAGTCACCTTTTTGCCGTCGGCGAGATAGAAGGTGTCTTCGAGACCGGTGCGCAGGTGGCCGCCGAGATCGGCGCAGCGCTGGTGCAGCGGCCAGATTTCGGCGCGCCCGATCGCGGTGACCTGCCAGCGCGCATCCGGCAATTTCAGCTTCAACAGGATCGGCAGCAATTCCGGATCGGCCGGCATGCCTGACGCGACGCCCATCACGAAATTATACTCCAGCGGTCCGGCATACATGCCGGTCTGCCGGTACATGTTGACGCAACGCACGATGCCGACGTCGAAACATTCGAATTCCGGAATGGTGCCGGCGACCTTCATGACGTCGAGATAGTCCTGAACTTTCTCGACCGCGTTATCGAACATCATCGGCGGCCAGGCCCAGGTGTTGTCGGACTTCACCTTGAGATAGTTCAGCGAGCCGGCGTTACAGGCGGCGATCTCGGGTCTGGTTTCGCGCACGCAGTCGAGCGCGCCCTGATAGTTCGGCCCCGAGGTGCCGGTGGTGTGGTTGATGATGACGCCCGGGCAGGCCTCGCGGATCGCCTGCTGGATCTCTCTGCTGACGCTGACGTCCCACGACGGCAGATGGCCCTTGTTCGGCTCCTGCTGACGCAGATGCATATGCATGACGCTGGCGCCGGCGTTGAAGGCGGCCTTGGCCTCGCGCGCCATCTGCTCCGGCGTCACCGGCACGTTGTGCTGTTTTGGATCAGTCAGCACGCCGTTCAGCGAGCAGGTAATGACGGCCTTGTCGCTCATGGATCAGCCCTTTGATTCCCGGAAGCGTTTGATTGCTTTCGCGATCATGCGGCCGGCATCAGCTGGCTTCTTGCGTCCATGCGCTATTGTCGGCCTCGACGCGCCCGCTCGAGTAGATCGCGAGATCGCGTGAGCCGGAAAAGATCGCGCGCGGCTTCAGGCCATAGAAGCGGCGGATCGAGTGGCTGAAATGCGTCGAGTCGGGATAGCCGATATCCTGCGCCAGATGCGCGAGGTTGATGTCCTGGTTGGCGAAGTGCAGCAGGTGCCGCGCGCGCTTCCAGGCGCGGAACGAGCGGAACGAGATTCCGGTCTCTTCCTTGAACAGATGCAGGAAGCGCGACGGCGACAATCCGGCTTCGACAGCACAGCTTGCCGCGGTCACCGGCTCGCCGCAGAATTTTCCGATCTGCACGATCGAGCGCGCCACCCGCGGATCGAGCGCGCGCGGGGCCAGGACTTCGCCGAGACAGAGCAAATCGAATTCGGCATTGGAGATATCGTTGCCGCCCTGTCGCTCGCGCAAGGCGACATAGGCCGCGCGAATCCGGTTGGCGAAGTCAGCGCTCTCGGGCCCCGACAGCCGCTTGATCAGGTCTTCGAACACGCCGGGCGGGACGCTCTCCGGCTCGATCACCAGACTGAGCACCGAGCGAAAATCGCTGGCGATGGTGTGCCGGACGTTCGGCAGCACGGCGGCGAGTTCACAAAAGGTCTCGCGACCATCGGCGGTCGTCAGCCACAGCCCACCTTCGATCGCGACATAGACATTGAATGCGCCCGAGCAGCGCGCGCGCGGACGGCCGAGCAGGCCTGCGTAAAACACGCGTTCCGGGGTGATCAGCATCAGATGGCCGGATTTGTGGCCGCTCTTGTGACCTATGTCTTCCATGGCAGATCCTCCTCGCGCGGCTCTTTGGCCGCTGCGACAGGGGTCAACCATAGCGCAAATTCGGGGGTTGGCCAGACAAAGCCGTCGTTCCGGGATGGTGCGCTAGCACCATCCCGGAATCTCGATATTCCCCGGGATGCAATTGCACCCCTGAGGTTCGATGCTTCGCATCGCCCCGGAATGACGGTGGTTTATTCAGGGCCGGGCCCGTGGCTTCACGTCCTGCTCAACGCCGGCCTTTTGTTCCGCCGCGAGCGCCCGCTTGTAGCCGTCACGTTGCTGCAACCGCGCCCAATAGGCGCTGACATTGGGCCCGAAATCCTTGGCCAGCCCAATATTACCGGCCAGCCGCAGCGCATAGCCGATGGCGATATCGGCCGCGGTAAACCGGTCAGCGCAGAGGAATTCCGAGTTGGCCGTAGCGGCCTCGACCGCGCGCAGCCGGCCGAGGAACCACTTGGCGTAATCGCCGGCCACCTGCGGGTTGCGGCGCTCTTCCGGTTCGAGCTGGCTGTATCTCAGCACCAGCGTTTGCGGAAAGGTCAGCGTCGCGTCGCTGAAATACATCCAGTTCAGGAAGCTGCCATAGGCGGGCTCATCGGGCGCGACCACCAAAGGCGTCGGCCCGTGCCGGGTGCCGAGGTAATGGCAGATGCCGGAGGACTCCGTCATTTTGGTTTCGCCGTCGACCATGAACGGGATGGTGCCGAGCGGATTGATCGCCATGTATTCCTTGGCGAACACCCGCGGCGGGAACGGCAGCATTTTGAGCTCGTAAGGCAGCCCCTGCTCCTCCAGCATCCAGAGCGGACGAAACGAGCGTGCGCCGTCGCAGTGATAGAGCGTGATCATCGAGCGTTCCCTTGAATTGGTTCGGGCCAGTTTAAGACGAGGATGGCGAAGCGCCAAGGAGCACGTGAAGGAGCACATGTCAGCCGTTGCTGTGCTTCCTCAGTTCGAGCCGCGCGATCTGGTTGCGATGGACTTCATCAGGGCCGTCGGCGAGGCGAAGCAGCCGCGCGGTGGCGTAGGCTGCGGCGAGGCCAAAATCGTTGCTGGTGCCGGCGCCGCCATGGGCCTGGATCGCCCAGTCGATCACCTGGCAGGCCATGTTCGGCACCGCCACCTTGATCATCGCAATCTCGGCTCTGGCGGTCCTGTTGCCGACGGTGTCCATCATGTGCGCGGCATTGAGCGTCAGCAGCCGCGACTGCTCGATCATGATGCGCGATTCCGCGATCCTCTCCTGGGTGACGGTTTGTTCCGAAACCGGCTTGCCGAAAGCGACGCGGCTCCGGGTCCGCTTGCACATCTTCTCCAGCGTCCGTTCGGCAAGTCCGATCAGCCGCATGCAGTGATGAATGCGGCCGGGGCCGAGGCGGCCCTGCGCGATCTCGAAACCGCGGCCCTCGCCGAGCAGCATGTTGGAAGCGGGCACCCGCACATTGTCGAAGACGACTTCGGAGGCGCGATCCGGCACGCCATAGAATCCAAACACCGGAATCGGCCGCAGAACGTTCACACCGGCCGTATCCATCGGCACCAAAATCATCGACTGCTGGCGATGGCGATCCGGATTATCAGGATCGGTCTTGCCCATGAAGATGCAGATCTTGCAGCGCGGGTCGGTGGCGTTGGTGGTGTACCACTTGCGGCCGTTGATGACGTAGTCGTCGCCGTCGCGGACGATCGAGCTTTCGATGTTGGTGGCGTCGCTGGAGGCCACCGCGGGCTCGGTCATCGCAAAGCAGGAGCGAATTTCACCCGCCAACAGCGGCTTCAGCCATCGCTCCTGATGCTCACGCGTGCCGTAGCGCGCCAGAACTTCCATGTTGCCGGTGTCGGGCGCCGAGCAGTTGAACAGCTCGGGCGCCAGATGCGACCGCCCCATCACCTCGCACAGCGGCGCGTATTCGAGGTTGGTCAGTCCGGCGCCGTGCTCGCTTTCGGGCAGAAACAGATTCCAGAGCCCAGCCTCCTTAGCCTTCGGCTTCAATTCCTCGACGACGGGATAAACCTGCCATGGCCCCAGTCCCTCGGCTTCCTTATAGAACCGCTCCTCGTTCGGATAGACGTGGCGATCCATGAACGATTCAAGCCGATGCTTGAGTTCGGTGATCTTCTCAGATTGTACGTAGAACATTTTCACACCGTCTCTATTTCTTTGCGCCCGGCAGCGTGTCCATCATCTTGCACAGCACCGTCAGCATCACCTCGTCGGCGCCGCCGCCGATCGAGGTCAGGCGACTGTCGCGATAGGCGCGGCTGACCGGCGTCTCGTTCATGAAACCCATGCCGCCCCAGAATTGCAGGCAGGCATCGGTGAGCTCACGGCCCAGCCGGCCCGCCTTGAGCTTGGCCATGGTGGCCAACCTCGTGACGTCCTCACCCGCGACCAGCGCCTCGGCCGCGCGATAGATCAGCGCCCGCAGCAGCTCGACCTCGGTCTGCATTTCCGCAAGCTTGAAATGGACGGTCTGGTTGTCGAGGATCGACTTGCCGAATGCCTGGCGATTACGGGTATATTCGATCGTCTCTGAGATAATGAATTCATGCGCCTTGAGGCAGGCGGCCGCGCCCCACAGCCGCTCTTCCTGAAACTGCACCATCTGATAGGTAAAGCCCTTGCCTTCATCGCCGATGCGATTGCGCTTGGGCACCCGGACATTGTCGAAAAAGATCTGCGCTGTGTCGGAGGAGCGCATGCCCATCTTGTCGAGCTTGCGCGCGATCTGCACGCCCTTGCTCTTCATCGGCACACAGATCAGCGACTTGTTGCGATGGACCGCGTCGTCGCTGGTATTGGCCAAGAGACAAATCCAGTCGGCCTGGGTGCCGTTGGTGATCCACATCTTGCCGCCATTGATGACGTAGTCGTCGCCATCGGCGCGCGCCTGGGTCTTGATCGAGGCCACATCGGAGCCGGCGCCCGGTTCGGAGACGCCGATACAGGCGACCATGTCACCGGCGATGGCGGGCGCCAGAAACTCCCGACGCACTTCATCGGAGCCAAATCTCGCCAGTGCCGGCGTCGCCATATCGGTCTGCACCCCGATCGCCATCGGCACGCCGCCGCAGGTGATGGCACCGAGCTCTTCGGCCATCATCAACGCGTAGCTGTAATCGAGCCCCTGGCCGCCGAATTCAACGGGCTTGTTGAGGCCGAGAAAACCGAGATCGCCGAGCTTCTTGAACAGCGCATGCGCCGGGAAAATGTCAGCCTTCTCCCATTCGTCGACGAACGGGTTGATTTCGGCGGCGATGAATTTCTGCAGGATACGGCGGGGTTCGTCGTGGTCGGCGGTGAAGAGCATGGTTCGATCTATCCTCGTCATTCCGGGGCGATGCGAAGCATCGAACCCGGAATCTGGAGCTGAGTTAAACAATGTCGAGATTCCGGATTCGCGCTTCGCGCGCCCCGGAATGACGGTGCGCGACCCTCACAACCCCATCTGCCGCGACGCGAGGTCCTTCATGATCTCCTCGGTGCCGCCGCCGATGGCGTTGACCTTGACCTCGCGGTAGATGCGCTCGACCTTGATGCCGCGCATGAAACCGGCACCGCCGAAGATCTGTACGGCTTCGGAAGCGCAGAACGCCATGGTCTGGGTCGCCTGGTTCTTCATCATGCAGATTTCGGCGACCGGGCTCTCGCCCTGTCCGAGCCGCCACGCCAGCATTTCCAGCATCGCTTGCGACGCCGCGACTTTCTGCGCCATGTCGACCAGCTTGTGGCGGATCACCTGGTGTTGCGCGATCGGTTTGCCAAAAGTCTTGCGCTCCCTGGCATAGGCGATCGCGTCCTCGACGCAGACGCGCGCGTAGGCGGTGCAACTCGCGGCCATGCCCATGCGTTCGCTGTTGAAGTTGTGCATGATGATCTTGAAACCCTGGCCTTCCTCGCCGATCAGGTTTCCGACCGGGACCCGGCACTCGTCGAAATGCAGCGTCGCGGTATCCGACGCCCACCAGCCCATCTTCTTGAGTTTGGTGCGCGACAGGCCCGGCGTATCGCCTTCGACCAGCAGCATGCTGACGCCGCCGGGGCCGTCGCCGCCGGTGCGCACGGCAACTGTGAGATAGTCTGCCCGCATGCCCGAGGTGATAAAGGTCTTCTCGCCGCTGACGACGTAGTGATCGCCATCGCGCCGCGCCTTGGTGCGGAGATTGGCGACGTCGGAGCCACCGCTCGGCTCGGTGATCGCCAGCGCCGAAATCTTCTTGCCGGCCAATACATCCGGCAGCACCCGCGCCTTCACGTCCGGGCGGGCGGCGCGTGCGATCGGCGGCGAACCGATGGTGTGGCTCATCAGGCTCGAACTGACCCCGCCGGCACCGGCGCGCGCCAGTTCCTGCGACGCCACGATCTTCATGAACTGGTCCGCCGGCACGCCGCCAAATTCCTCCGGGAAGCCGAGCCCGAGGAGACCGATATCGGACGCCTTGGCATAGAGCTCGCGCGGAAACTCGCCGGCCTCGTCCCATTCATGGGCATAGGGCTCGATCTCGCGCGCGACAAAGCGGCGCATCACGTCGCGAAATGCCTCATGCTCTGGCGTGTAGAAGGGATTTTGCACCCGTGTCCGTTCCAGCATCGTGTCCTCCGCGGCTGGCCGAAGTTGACCTGATCGGGCTTTTGCAAGCTTGCGTTCAGCGGCTGGCCAGCAACTCAACGCAAGACCGCCGTTCCGGGCGTGCCTAGCCTTCGGCAAAAAAGAAAATACCACATACGGCCATTGGCCGGGGAGATGAAGCATGATCCGATCGAGCCAATTCGCCCCGGCAGCCCTTTTATCGGCAGCGTTGTCACTCGCCGCATGGACGGCGGCCTCCGCCCAGCAACCCGGTATCACGGATACCGAAATCAAGTTCGGCAACATCATGCCGTATAGCGGACCGGCGTCGGCACTCAGCGTCACCGGCAAGGTGTTTGCCGCCTATTTCGACATGGTCAACGAGAAGGGCGGCGTCAACGGGCGCAAGCTCAACATGGTCTCGCTCGACGACGGCTTTTCGCCGCCAAAGACGGTGGAGGCAACCCGCCGGCTGGTCGAGAACGACAACGTCGCCTTCATGTTCGGCACCATGGGCACCGCGCCGAGTTCGGCGACGGCGAAGTACCTCAACGGCGCCAAGGTGCCGCATCTGTTCCTGATCAGCTCGGCATCGAAATGGAACGAGCCGGCGACGCAGCCCTGGCTGATGGCGTTGCCGTGGGCGCCCAACTATTACGAGGAAGCCGGCATCGAGATCCGTTACGCGCGCTCGAAGAATCCCAATGCCCGCTTTGCGATCCTTTACCAGAACGACGACGCCGGAAAGGATTATCTGCGCGGCGTCAAGGAGGCACTCGGCGCCGACGCCGACAAGGCGCTCGCGATGGCATCGAGTTTCGAGGTCGCCGATCCCACCGTGGATTCGCAGATCCTGACGCTCGCCAACACCAAGGCCGACGTGTTCATGATCTACAGCGTGACGCCGCGCGCCTGCGCGCAGGCGATCCGCAAGGCGCACGAGACCGGTTGGCGGCCGATGCGCTTCATCGCCTCGGGCTGCGCCAACAAGGACACTGTGATGGTGCCGGCGGGGGTGGAAGCCTCCCAGGGCATCATGTCGGTGGTGTCGCTGAAGCCCTATGTACCCGACTCAAAGGACGCCGGGCTGATCGCCTACGGCGATTTCATGAAGGCGCGGCTGCCCAATGTCGATCCCGCCAACTTCGCCGCCGGCTATGGCTACATGGTCGCCCAGGCGCTGGTCGTGGTGCTGGAGCAGTGCAAGAACGACCTGAGCCGCGCCAACATCATGGCGCAGGCCGCCAACCTCAAGAACGTCCCGCTGTCGATGCTGCTGCCCGGCATCACCCTCAACACCTCGCCGACCGACTACCGTCCGATCAAGGACGGCTACATGGTCGAATTTCGCGACAGCCAGCTCGCCGTGATCAGCGGATTGCTGCGCGGCGGCTCCCGAACGGATTGAGCAGTCGAACGATCTCGCAAGCCGCGACGAGACCTATGAGCCACGCGAAGCTCAGCAAGCCAAGCCGAGCGACGATGGCCGGCGTGAAGGCCCCGGCCCCGCCGAGGACCGGGGTCGCGGCAAACAACACAATTTCGTACGAGGCGTAGGCGCAAACGAGAGCCAGTCCCAAGGCAAGCGGTGAGGCAAGCGGCCCACGCATCCGCGGTACCGCGCGGAGAGCGATGGTCGAGGTTGCCGTCGCGGCGAGCGCTGCGGCACCCATGACGAACCCCCACGCAATCGTGTTTGCATCTACCGGGTAGTGGAGCATGCCGAATCCGATCGTCTGATTGACGAGCCAGGCGCCGGCGACCACGAGGAGCGCCGGTCGCAGCGATAGCGTCGCGGCCGCAACGACCGCGAAGGTTGCGAAGGGCGTCGCGCAGGCGAGCGCAAAACTCGCAAGGGCACATGAGACCGTCAGCAGGCCGAAGCAGAACAGCGGCGCATATCGCGGCTCGACGGGGTGGAGCCGGAAACGGCCGGTGGGCGGCAGGACGTTCGGTGCCATGGTTGATCTCCTTCTCACTGCATCGCCGCAGCGATCTTTTCCGCCGACATCAGCACCGGGAAGTTGGTGTTGGCGCAGGGCACCACCGGAAAGATCGAGGCGTCGACGACCCGCAGACCCTGGACGCCTTTGACGCGGCCTTGATTGTCGACCACCGCCATCGGATCCTCGTCCCGGCCCATGCGGCATGAGCACGAGGCGTGCCACACGCCGATGGTCCCCTTGCGCACGAAGGTTTCCAGCGCCTCGTCGTCGTTGATTACGTCATCGAAGGAAAAACCTTCGACCACGAAATTGTCGATCATGTAGTGCCGCAGCGCCGCCGGGCCGTCCATCATGGTCGCGGCGATCCTGGTCAGGATCCGGTTCTTGTTGTTGACCACGCCGATCTTGCGCACGCGGTCGGTATAGGAGGCCGGGAACGGCTTGTCCGTCACCGCCCTGACCGCATCGCTCATCTGCACGGCCGCCATCTTGCGGAATCCGCTCATCAACCGCTCGAGGTCGCGGCGGTCCGACAACAGGTTAAATTCGACGATCGGCTCAGCCCCGGGATCGCGCGAACTGAGTTTGACCTGCCCGATCTCGGAATAGGTCTTGTTGACGAAGGTCAGCGCCGAGCCGATTTGCTCGCCGACCGCATGCCAGGCCGATTTCGAGAGCACGACGACGAACATGTCGCCTTTCGGCACCCCCGGCAGCCCGGACGAATAGCGCAGGCCGACTTGCATGTGACGCCTGGTATGCTCGTTCATGCGCGCGCTGCGGCGGACAAAGGACGACAGCGAGATCGAAGGGTGATCCATCAGGCGCTGCCCGACACCGGGCAGAGCCATCCGGACGTCAATGCCCATATCCTTGAGGTGACCGACCGGGCCGATGCCGGCGCGCAGCAGATGCGCCGGTGAATGGATCGCGCCGGAGGAGAGAATGATCTCGCGGCCGCGGAATTCCTGTTCCCGCCCGTTCACAAGCGCCTTGACGCCGACGCACTGCGTGCCTTCGAACAGCAACTCCCGAACCTGGGTGTTGGTCGATATCTCGAGGTTTTCGCGTTGGCGGGTGTCGCGATCGAGATAGCCCATCGCGGCCGAGACGCGTTGCTCGTCCTGATTGGAATGCGTCACCGGAAAATAGCCGTCGACGAACTCGCCGTTCTGGTCGGCCACGAATTGATGACCGGCCTGCTTGAAGCCTTCGGCGAACGCCTGCGAATGCTTCGTCCAGTGCTGTTGTGGAATCCGGCGCACCGGAATCCGGCCCTCCTTGCCGTGATACGGTCCGTCGAAATCGAGGTCGCGCTCGACCTTCCTGAAAAACGGCAGCACCTCGTTCCAGTTCCAGCCGGTGGCGCCGCGCGCTTCCCATTCGTCATAGTCGGTCGGGGCGCCGCGGTTGGCCATCTGGCCGTTGATCGACGAGCCGCCACCCAGCACGCGCGCCTGTTCGTATTTGCGCAGGGGCGGACGCGCTTCGTTCGGATTGTTGTGGCTGACGACCTGGGTCGTGACCTTGAGTTCGGTCCAGTGGAAGCGCGGATCGAAATAGGCCGTGCCCGGATAACTGTCCCTGATCTCGGCCGGCTCATTGCCGGGCGGTGTGTCCTGTCCGGCTTCGCACACCAGAACCTTGTTGGCACTCCTGGCGGAGAGCCGGTGGGCCAGCACGGATCCTGCCGATCCGCCGCCCACGATAATGAAGTCGTACACGATTGGGGTTTCCTCTTGTTTTTTTGTCCGGCGAGTGTAGCGCGGCTTTGTTTGGAGGTCACGCGCGCCGCAGCGCCGCTACCTGCGCATACGGGTCGATCGGTACATCAAGGGATTTTGACTATCGGCGCAGCCCGTCTCGGGATAGTCAGCGCGGGAAACAGCTCGAAACCTTCCATCTCGCGGAAAAAACCATGAAACTCCGGATACGGACCATCTTCGCGGGCGTGGCGCTTTCGGCGGCTGTGGCTGCAGGACCGCTGGCGGCGCAACAGCCGACCGCCGCAACATCGGCCTACGGGTCGGAACTGGCGGGGTTCGACTATCCTTATCCGGTTCAACGTTTTGCTTTCACGTCGCAACGGCAATCGCTGCAGATGGCCTATCTCGACGTCAAGCCGGACCGGCCGAACGGGCAAACGGCGGTGCTGTTGCACGGCAAGAATTTCTGTGCCGCCACCTGGGAGCCGACCATCAAGGATCTGGTCGCGGCCGGCTATCGCGTGATCGCACCGGATCAGATCGGCTTCTGCAAATCGAGCAAGCCCGCCGCCTACCAGTTCACCTTCAAGCAGCTAGCCGGCAATACCCATGAACTGCTGGCCAGCCTCGGCATCGCAAAGCCGGTCGTGATCGGTCATTCCACCGGCGGCATGCTGGCGGCGCATTATTCGCTGATCTATCCGCAAGACGTCAGCCACCTCGTCCTGGTCAATCCCGTCGGGCTTGAGGACTGGTCCGCGAAGGGCGTTCCTCCGATCTCGGTCGACCAATGGTACGCCCGCGAGTTGAAGACCAACGCCGACGGGATTCGCACCTACGAGAAATCGACCTACTATGCGGGCAAGTGGGACGACCGCTACGAACGCGCGGTCGACATGCTTGCCGGCCTCAATCGCGGTCCGGGCAAGGAAGCGGTCGCCTGGGACTCGGCGCTGATCTACGACATGATCATCACCCAACCCGTGCTGTACCGGTTTGGCGAAATCTCGGTGCCGACCTTGCTCATGATCGGCCAGAAAGACACCACCGCCATCGCCAAGGACTTCGCGCCGCCGGAGCTTCGGTCAAAGCTCGGAAATTATCCCGAACTGGGCAAAGCGGCCGCCAAGGCCATTCCCGGCGCCAAACTCATCGAGTTTCCCGACTACGGCCACGCGCCGCAGATGACGGACCCCGAAGGTTTTGACAAGGCACTGATTGCGGGCATCTCCAGGTCTTGAGCGCAGGCGATCAACATCTATTCAATTTCTGATTTTCCGAAATTTGATTTGACGACCGCCCCAAATCACCGATATATCGATGTGGTCCCGTTCCACTCGGAGGGCGTTTCGCGATCGTCACAAGCGCGGGATGGGATGCGGTGGACGCGGCGGTGCGAAAGACGAGCGCACGGGCAGCGTACGGCGAAGTCGTGAGGGTCCGACGCCCCGGTGCTGGCGTCAAGTTTGGCGGAGCAATCTGCAAAGCGATGGTGGCAAGAAAGCCGGTCACCAGGACGACCACGTATAAGCTGTAAAGCCATTGCGCAGGGAAGGCCGGAGGCTCTCCGCCAAACCTGTATGCTCGTGTGCGCACTACGACGCATCTATTGCACGCGAGACCGCGGGTGCGGCGCGCACCCGGTC
>JBBRSX010000057.1:0-34449 GCA_038244925.1 Hyphomicrobiales bacterium
CGCTTCGGCCGCTGCAACGCGTTGGCGTCAACGCCGCCGGTCAGCACCTTGCCGGATGACGGCACCACGGTGTTGTAGGCACGGCCCAGACGCGTAATCGAGTCGAGCAGGATGACGACGTCGCGACCGTGTTCGACCAGCCGCTTGGCCTTCTCGATCACCATCTCGGCGACCTGGACGTGACGCACCGCCGGTTCGTCGAAGGTGGATGACACCACCTCGCCCTTCACCGAACGCTGCATGTCCGTGACTTCCTCGGGGCGTTCATCGATCAGCAGCACGATCAGATAGCATTCCGGATGATTGGCGGTGATGGAGTGCGCGATGTTCTGCATCAGCACCGTCTTGCCGGTGCGTGGCGGTGCCACGATCAGGGCGCGCTGGCCTTTGCCGATCGGTGCGACGATGTCGATCACCCTTGCAGAAAGGTCTTTTCGGGTCGGGTCTTCGAGTTCGAGCCGAAAACGCTGATCCGGGAACAGCGGGGTCAAATTGTCGAAATTGACCTTGTGCTTCGACTTTTCCGGATCTTCGAAATTGAGGGTGTTGACCTTCAGTAGCGCGAAATAGCGTTCGCCTTCTTTCGGGCTGCGGATGTGGCCTTCGATGGTATCGCCGGTGCGAAGACCGAAGCGGCGGATCTGTGAGGGCGAAACATAGATATCGTCCGGACCCGGCAAATAGTTTGCATCGGGCGAACGGAGGAATCCGAATCCGTCGGAGAGAACCTCGACGACGCCCTCGCCGATGATGTCGGTCTCGGCAATCGCGAGCTGCTTGAGAGTGGCGAACATCAGCTCCTGCTTGCGCATGGTGCTGGCGTTCTCGACCCCGTTCTCTTCCGCGAACGAGACCATCTCGGCCGGCGTTTTCGATTTGAGGTCCTGGAGTTTGATTTCCCGCATTGGGGTGGTCCTGTGGAGTGTCGTAGAGGAGGGGATGCGAGGTGGCTTTAGGGGAAAGCGGACAAAAGAAATGGATGGTCCGCAGGTCTAAGCAAGGAAAGCGCCGGTGAGGCTTCAAACCTGATGGGGCGGCCGGTCCAACGAAGAAACCGGGACACAACCACATCCGCCTGCGTGGGGTGGGATTTGACTAATATAGAAAATCAACTGGCGCTGCGCAAGCCGGTGAGGGGTGCACTGGCTCATGAAAGCGCCGTCTAAAACGGCTTCACCACCACCAGAACGACGATAAGGATCATAAGCACAGTCGGTACTTCATTGATAATTCGATAGAATTTCTGGCTTCTGGTATTCCGGTCCGCCGCCAAATCCTTAACGCAACGGGAAAAAAAGCCGTGGACGCCCGACAGCAGCAGCACCAGCGCAAATTTCGCGTGAAACCAGCCGGAAACGTACCAGTGCGCGCTCCAGGCCAGGTACAACCCGGCCAGCCAGGTGATGATCATCGCCGGATTGATGATTGCTTTCAGCAACCGCCATTCCATGAGCTTGAAAGTCTCGGATTGCTTCGAGCCGATCTCGGCCTCGCAATGGTAGACGAACAGCCGGGGCAGATACAGCATGCCGGCCATCCACGCGATGACGGCAATCACATGCAGCGCCTTGATCCACTCGTACATCGCGATCGACCTTGCTCTTGTCAGCCCGTGCTTGCTCGCTGGTGAAACCTTCTAACCATTCCGGCGTTGCAGGGATACGGTGCCAGCGTAGAAGCGAGACATATCCTCAAGGGCCGCTTCCCTACACTACTAATTCTAGAATCTTAGGTTTGAGTCTAAGTAGCGGTGAATTGGACTCACACAAAACAGTCACGCATCTTTGCCGGACTTGTTCACATCCATCACCAGTTCCTCCGCTCGATGTGATCTTCCGAATAACGCTACCTGCATCAACCGCTTGCGCCGTTCTGTGGGCGGCTTATGAAGAGACAAATCCACAACTTCCCACTAGCATCCGGATCGGCCATTCGAGTTGTCCTTGCATGAGGCCCTGTGAAGAAAAATCCGGGTTATCCCCGAGGTGGCAATCCAGGACCAGATATCTCGGATAAGCTCCACAGGCATTCACAGGTTACACAGAGGTTTTGGTGCCCACGACCGGCAATTATTTTCACCTTCATCTGGTCTCCGACTCGACCGGTGAGACGCTGATCACAGTGGCGCGCGCGGTCGCCGCGCAATACGCCAATGTCAGCGCAGTCGAGCACGTCTATCCGCTGGTGCGGAGCCAGAAGCAGCTCGATCGCGTGCTCGATGAAATCGAGGAGGCGCCGGGCATCGTGCTTTTCACGCTGCTGGAAAAGGACCTGGTCAGCCGGCTGGAAGCCAAGTGCAGGGACATCAACATTCCGAGCCTGTCGATCATCGGGCCGGTGATGCAGTTGTTCGAGGCCTATCTGGGTGCTGCCACCACCGGGCGCGTCGGCGCCCAGCACGTGCTGAACGCGGAATATTTCAAGCGCATCGATGCCTTGAACTACACCATGATCCATGATGACGGCCAGCATGTCGAAGGCCTCGAGGATGCCGACGTGGTGCTTGTCGGCGTGTCGCGCACCTCGAAGACGCCGACCTCGATCTATCTCGCCAACCGCGGCATTCGCACCGCAAACGTGCCGCTGGTGCCGGGCATCCCGCCGCCGCACCAACTGGAAACGTTGAAGAAGCCATTGGTCGTCAGCCTCCATGCGACGCCGGAGCGTTTGATCCAGGTCCGGCAAAACCGTCTGCTCAGCATGGGCGCCGAGTCCGGCAATGACGACTACATCGATCGCCAGTCGGTCACCGATGAAGTGGCCTATGCGCGGAAACTGAGTGCAAAATTCGGTTGGGCGCAACTCGACGTGACGCGGCGTTCGATCGAGGAAACGGCGGCGGCCATCATGAAGCTGTTCACCGATCGGCAACGGCAACGGCTTCCGGAATAGTGTGTTTGCGATGACGCTCTGGCGTGGAAACCGACCGCTGATCCTGGCCTCGCAAAGTCGCGCGCGGCAGATGTTGCTCGGCAATGCCGGGATTTCCTTCGAGGCCGTTCCCGCCGACATTGACGAACGCGCGGTGCAGAAGAATTCCGGCCTCACGTCGCCCGGCGAGATCGCGGGCCTGTTGGCGGGTGAGAAGGCCTTGTTCGTGTCGTCGCAAAATCCCGGCCGGTATGTGGTCGGCGCCGATCAAACGCTGGCGCTCGGACAACGATTGTTCAGCAAGCCATCGGGGAGGGCGCTGGCTGCAGAACAACTACGGCTGCTGGCCGGCAACAGTCACGAACTGCACTCGGCCGTTGCGGTGGCACGCGACGGCAAGATAATGTTCGCCGATGTCAGCCTCGCCACCATGACGATGCGGCCTCTGGGCGACAGCGAGATATCAGCCTATCTCGATGCTGCAGGCGAAGCGGTGACGGCCAGCGTCGGCGCCTATCAACTGGAGGGGTTGGGTGTGCATCTGTTCGAACGCATCGCCGGCGACCACTTCACCATCCTCGGCCTGCCGCTGCTGCCATTACTGAAGTTCCTGCGCCACGAGCGGCTGCTCGGTATCTGAAATCATCCTGACAACGGCGACCTTGATGCTGATTCTTGGACTGACCGGCTCGATCGGAATGGGCAAATCCACCACCGCCAAACTGTTCATGGAGGCGGGCGTTCCGGTTTACGACGCCGATGCCGCCGTTCACAAAATCTATGAAGGCGAGGCGGCCCCTGCCGTCGAAGCCGCGTTTCCCGGCACCACCGTCGACGGCAAGGTCGATCGCGCCAAACTGTCAGCCAAGGTGGTGCAAGATCCGGCTGCCATCAAACGGCTCGAGCAGATCGTTCATCCGATGCTCGGTGCTTCCCGTCAAAAGTTCCTGGCAGAGGCCGAGCAGTCCGGCGCGCCCGTCGTGGTGATGGACATTCCGCTATTATATGAGACCGGCGGCGAGAAACGCGTCGACGCCGTGGTGGTGGTCTCCACCGCGCCGGAAACCCAGCGCGAACGGATTCTGGCGCGCGGAACCATGACGCCTGAGGCGCTCGACGCCATTCTGGCGCGGCAGTTACCCGATGCCGAAAAGCGCAAGCGCGCGGATTTCGTGGTGGATACCTCGCATGGGCTCGATCCGGTGCGGGCCGCCATCCGCGACATTCTGGCAGAGGTCGTTAAGATGCAGCAGCGGCGGAGCTGATTCGCCGGATACTCCGGCTCCCGAAGAATTTATGCGCGAAATCGTTCTCGATACCGAAACCACAGGCCTCGATCCGCTGCGCGGTGACCGGCTGGTCGAAATCGGCTGCGTCGAGATCTACAACCGCATGCCGACGGGCCAGACTTACCACTGCTACATCAATCCCGAGCGCGACATGCCGGCGGAAGCGTTTGCCGTGCACGGACTGTCGGCCGAGTTCCTGGCCTCCAAGCCGTTGTTTACCGAAGTGGTCGACGCGTTCCTGGAGTTCATCGGCGATGCCCCGCTGGTGATCCACAACGCTTCGTTCGACATCAGCTTCATCAATGCCGAACTCGACCGCATCAAGCGGCAGCCGATCCCGCGCGACCGGCTGATCGACACGCTGCTGCTGGCACGCCGCAAGCATCCGGGCGTGTCGAACCGGCTGGACGACCTCTGCTCGCGCTATGCGATCGACAATTCGCGCCGTACCAAGCACGGGGCGTTGCTCGACTCGGAACTGCTGGCAGAAGTCTATATCGACCTGATCGGGGCGCGGCAGTCGCAACTGATCCTGGCCTCGGAAACCCACAGCCCCCAGACCAACGGTATTGGCGAGACACCGCGCCGGCAGCGCGAGGTGCCACTGGCGCCGCGAATCAGCGATGCCGATCGCGAGGCCCATCGCGCCTTTGTCGCCACCCTGGGCGACAAGCCGATCTGGAACGAGTTTTTCGGGGCGGCCGGGTAACCCGGCCTCTGCTCTTTTGACGCGGTTTCTTTACGCGAACCGGCGTCCACTTCGCTCGAAAACGCTTTGGCTCAGCTCGGCTTGACGCCCGAGGCGACCTGCGCTGCCGCCTGCCGCTCGACATTCTGCCGGTACAGCCCGACAAAATCGACGGGATCCAGCATCAAGGGCGGGAAGCCGCCGTCGCGCACCGCGGTTGCGATGATTTCGCGCGCGAACGGAAACAGCAGCCGCGGGCATTCGATCATGACCAGCGGATGCAGGTTTTCCTTGGGCACATTGACGATCCGGAACACGCCGGCATAGGCGAGTTCGAAGCTGAACATCACCTTGCCGTCGTTTTCGGCCTTACCCTCGATCGAGAGCGTCACTTCGAACTCGTTTTCGGAGAGATTGTTGGCGCCGACATTGATCTGGATGTTGATCGCCGGCTGCTGCGCCTGCGGCGCCAGCGAGGCGGGGGCGTTCGGATTTTCGAACGACAGGTCCTTGGTGTACTGCGCCAGCACGTTCAGCTGGGGAGGGGCCTGTTCGGGAGGCGCGCCGTTGCCGTTGGTCATGAAACTCTCTCCTGAAGCACTGGCGAGCGGAGACCGGGTTTTCGTCTGAATTCGCTCGGAGGGCGGGAATGCCTTTGCCGGGCGAGTGGCTATCATAGCCCCGCCTTGTTCCACAAGGACGACGGGCCGGGACCGCCCGGTGCCGGCGGCGATTGTGGCGGATATGACAAAATGCCGCCGGGCCGGCCGCCCGGCTCCCATCCTAAATAGTTGAATATGCGTGATTTCCGGGCAGGATCGGGTTTCCCCTTGGCGTTAAAACGCGCTACAATTCACCCGCGCCAAAACGCGCCATTGGCTGGGCAAAGTTTCATGCCTACATGCTGCAGACTCAATTGAAGATGTAATCTCTGCCGTTCCCCGCAGAAACTCTTAAAGAAGACGTGTAAGAGGGGGCCTCCAGGGCGTTTTCGAGTGAAGTGGCCACCGGTTCACGTCAAGAAAACGCGTCAAAACCAGAGACTAGAGCCGGGCTCTGATTAAATCAGCACCGGGCTCTGCGGAACACTCGACCGCCGGACCCGTTGCCGGCGTTAGAACCAGAAAGCGAATTCGACGTGGATATTTACACCATCATCTTCCTGGCGCTGGCGGTCTTTATTTTCCTGCGCCTGCGCAGCGTGCTCGGACAGCGCACCGGGAGCGAACGGCCGCCCTATGATCGCGCCGCGCCCAACGTCGTGCAGCGTAGCCAGGACAATAATAACGTGGTGCCGATGCCGGGCGCCGTGATCGACCAGGCGCCGCTGGTGCCGCCCGCCGATGTCGTGCCGCCGAGCGACCGCTGGAAGGGCCTCGCCGAGCAGGGGACGCCGCTCGCGCAGGGCCTCGACGGCATTGTCGCCCAGGATTCCTCGTTCGATCCCAAGCATTTCATCAGCGGCGCCAAGAGCGCCTATGAAATGATCGTGCTGGCCTTTGCCAACGGCGATCGCCGCGCGCTGAAGGACCTGCTGTCGTCGGAGGTCTTTGAGAGCTTCGATGCCGTGATCAAGGATCGCGAGAAGCACGAGCAGAAGACCGAAACGCGGTTCGTCTCGATCGACAAGGCCGAACTCGTGAGCGCGGAAGCTCGCGACCGGGCGGCGCAGCTGACTGTTCGTTTCGTGTCGCAGATGATCTCGGTCACCCGCGACAAGAGCGGCACCATTGTCGATGGCAACCCGGATAAGGTCGCCGATATCACAGATGTCTGGACATTCGCCCGCGACACGACGTCTCGCGATCCGAACTGGAAGCTGGTTGGCACCGGAAGCGCGAGCTAGAACGCGGGACCTTGTCGGGCTCTCGTTTGGCGTGATCGCGCTCGCGTTGTCGATCGCTGCCTCGGATGCGTTTGCCGCGCGCCATTCGCGCTCGCATTCCCGTTCTCATCCCCCTGTCGCAGCAGCCGAGCGCCAGCTGCCCTATCCGCAGCTCGAATTGCCGCTCCAGATCAACGGCGGCCAGTATGCGCCGGTGGCCTGGTCCGATATATCCGGCTGGAACGACGACGACCATCTCGCCGCCTACGGGGCGTTTCGCGCCAGCTGCAAACCGATCGCAGCCCAAACAGGCTCGCCATCGGATTCGAAAGCGCTCGGCACGTCGCTGCGTGATCCCTGCCGCATCGCCAGGGGTCTCGACCTCACGGACGGCGCAGGCGCGAAAGCTTTCTTTGAGGAGAATTTTCTGCCGCTGCGGATTTCGCGGCTCGGCGAGGGCGAGGGTTTTGTCACCGGCTATTATGAGCCTGTGATCGATGGCTCGCTCACGCAGAACGAAGTCTACAATGTGCCGGTCTATCGCCGTCCCTCCAACCTGTTCGTCCGCGGCACCAACCAGAATTCGGCCGGGTTGCCCAACAAGGGGCAGGTTTTTCGCAAGATCGGCCGTCGCAAGCTGGTGCCTTATTACGACCGCGGCGAGATCGAGGACGGTGCGATCGAGGGACGCGGTCTCGAAATCTGCTGGCTGAAGAACCAGACCGATTTGCTGTTCACGCAGATCCAGGGCTCAGCCCGGGTCAATCTCGACGACGGTTCGACGCTCCGCATCAATTACGACGCGCATAATGGTTATCCCTATACGCCGGTCGGCCGCGTCCTGATCGAACGCAACATCATCCCCAGGGATCAGATGTCGATGCAGAAGATCCGGGAATGGATGGAGCAGAACCCCGAGGGCGCCAACGAACTGCGACGGCAGAACAAGTCCTATGTCTTCTTCCGCGAGGTGCAGCTCTCCGACAAGGACGAGGCGGTCGGCGCCCAGGGCGTGCCACTGACGCCGGGCCGCTCGATCGCCGTCGACAAGTCGCTCCATGTCTATGGCACGCCGTTCTTCATCGAAGGTCAATTGCCGATCGAATCCGAGCAGTCGAAGACGCCGTTCCACCGCCTGATGATCGCGCAGGATACGGGTTCTGCCATCGTCGGGCCGGCGCGGGCCGATCTCTATTTCGGCGCCGGCGTCGATGCCGGAAAAGTCGCCGGCCGTCTCAAGAGCAATATGCGTTTCGTGATCCTGGTGCCGAAAAGCCTCGATCCCGCGGCGCGCGGCCGCAAGCTGCCGGTACCGGACGAACGCCCGTCGGAAAAAATAGCAAAACTGTTTCCGCAGACGGACCCGCTGAAGGATCAGAAGTACGCTGCTCCGGCGGTGACGGGCGCGACGACGAATACGAAGAATGCGGCGCCAAGCGTGACGCCTCCGGCGAAGGGCGCTACGCCAGCGCCGGTCGCTTCGACCGCGCAGGCGACGACCGCAACATCGGTGCCGTTGCCGGAAGCGCGGCCCGCGACCGCGCCGGCTCCTGAAAAGCCCCGTCGTCGCCCGCGGCGATACCGCCAATAATGCCGATGAAACGCGGCTCACGTTCGATTCCTGAATTGCCGATGCCGGCGCGGCGCAAGCGCAGCCTGAGCGAGGAAGAACACGCGCTGTGGGAAAGCGTCGCCAGGCAGGTCAAGCCGCTGCGCAAAAAACACCGGGTGCCAAAGCCCCCGATTGTTGCGCCGGATACGGAAACGAGAGCCGCGCCAAAGTCGGTTGCGTCACCCAAGCCGCCGACACCGCCGCGAATCGTCGCGCCGCCAAAACCGGAGCCGCCGCCGCTGGCGCCGATCGGACGCCGCGAACGGTCGCATTTGTCGCGTGGCCGCAAGGAGATCGACGCGCGGCTCGATCTGCACGGCATGACGCAGACCCGGGCACACCGCACGCTGTTCGGCTTCCTGCAGCGCGCCCATCATGACGGGATGACCTTCGTGCTCATTATCACCGGCAAGGGCAAGATGGGCTCTGAAAACGAGCGCGGCGTGTTGCGCCGCCAGGTGCCGCAATGGCTGAGCCTGCCGGAATTCCGCTCGCTGGTAGTCGGCTTCGAGGAAGCCCATATCGGCCATGGCGGCGAGGGCGCGCTGTACGTGCGGGTAAGGCGATCGCGAATTTAAGTCGCTTAGAACGGCCGCACGATTCCAACGCGCGGAATCAATGTCACGATCCAGCCGAATACCATCGTCTTCCGATCGTCGGTGGAAATGAGCGGCACGTCCTTCGACGCCGGCAACATCTTCACCGCATGCAGGATCAGGAGCAGGCACACCGCCCAGTTCGAAATCCACCTGGAATAGTCGAACACCATCGCGAACATCACGAGATAGGCGAGGGTGATCACAATGATTGCCGCGTTGACGATGCGGCGATGCGCGTCGTCGCCGAGGGCTGCGATCAGATCGCGGAAATATCGCCACAGGGGCGTATGCAGCCAGATCAGCAGCGCAAAAACGGGCATGCCGAGAAGGTTATGCGGCAAGCGCTCCCAGGTGTCGGAAATCTCCTTCGACAGCGGCTGGTACCAGATATAGCCAAAACTCAGCAGGTCGGTCCGCGACGGGTCGGCCATCCGGCTTTGCAGATAGGCCGTGAATTCCGGCTCGGGCACCGCCATCGTGCCGTAGAACTGCGCGGCGGTGAACAGCACGCCGACGCTTGCGAGCAACGCCATTCCAACGAACACGTTTTGCCGGCTCACGCCTTGCACCAGGTAGTAACGCAGGATCACGATGGCGGCGATGGTCGGCACATACATCAAGAGATGGATGTGGTGAATCAAAACCAGCACGGCGGAGAACAGCGCGGCGAGCAGCACATAGAGCAGGGAGCGCGCTGGAACCAGCAGCAAGACGATCGCGAACAGGCAGCCATAGATGTCGAAATGGCCGAGCGTGTGCATGAAGTTTTTCAGGAAGAACGGTGAGCCGGCGATGAAGACGAACAGCGGCCAGTCCTTGTCGTCAAACCCGAAGGTGCGTCGAAACAGGTGGACGAACAGTCCCGCCGTCAGCAACCATGCGGCGCCCCCGAGCGCAAACACCAGCCACACCGGCACCTTCGCGCTGAACAAGCCCACGATCGCGCCGATCAGCGCGCGCTTGATGAAGCCGAAATGATAATCGACCAGCAGGTGGATGTAGGGGACGAAAGGCGGCAGCGCGATCTTGTGCCAGAAAACCCCTGTCATGACGGCGGCATTGACGGCCAGCATCAAGCGCCAGGGATTTTCCCAAACACGGAAGTTCATTCGGCACCTGAAGAAGAAACGAGGCGCAAACTATCACATGGCGGCGAGGTGATGCGCAACGCGCTAATCATTCCGTCGTCCCGGCCTTGAGCCGGGACCCATAACCACCGTTGCTGATTGTTGAGTTAGATGGAGCTGCAATCCGGCATAACCACGACCGCCTGTGGTTACGGTCCCCGCCCCCGTGCGCAATTGCGCACTAGGCGGGGACGACGATAGCCCTACAAAATAAACCGGCTCAGATCCGCGTTCTTGGCGAGATCGCCGACATGCTTCTGCACGTAATCGGCGTCGACCTTGATGGTCTCGCCGTTGCGGTCGGGGGCGGCAAAGGAAATCTCGTCGAGCACCCGCTCCATCACCGTCTGCAGCCGCCGCGCGCCGATATTCTCCACTGTAGAATTGACGGCGACCGCGACGTCGGCCAGTGCGTCGATGGCGCCGTCGGTGATGTCGAGCGTCACGCCCTCGGTCTGCATCAGCGCGACGTATTGCTTGATCAGGGAAGCTTCCGGCTCGGTCAGGATGCGGCGCATGTCGTCGCGGGTCAGTGCTGAAAGCTCGACCCGGATCGGCAGCCGGCCCTGCAACTCCGGCAACAGGTCCGAGGGTTTGGCGATATGAAACGCGCCTGACGCGATGAACAGGATGTGGTCGGTCTTGACCGCGCCGTGCTTGGTCGAAACGGTGGTGCCTTCGATCAGCGGCAGCAGGTCGCGCTGCACGCCCTCACGCGAAACGTCACCGCCGCCGCTGCGGCCGTCGCGCACGCAGATCTTGTCGATCTCGTCGAGGAACACAATACCGTTGTTCTCGACGGCGTTGATCGCCTCCTGCACCAGCTGGTCGTTGTCGAGCAGCTTGTCGGATTCTTCGTTGACGAGAGTCTCGTGCGAACTCTCGACCGTCAGCCGGCGTGTCTTCGATTTTCCACTCATCTTGCCGAAGATGTCGCCGATCGAAATCGCGCCCATTTGCGCGCCCGGCATGCCCGGGATTTCGAACATCGGCATACCGCTGCCAGAGGATTGCGTCTCGATCTCGATTTCCTTGTCGTTGAGCTCGCCGGCGCGCAGCTTCTTGCGGAATGAATCGCGGGTGGCGGCGCTCGACCCCGGCCCGACCAGCGCATCGAGCACGCGCTCCTCGGCTGCCTGTTGCGCGCGGGCCTGCACGTCCTTGCGCTTGCGTTCGCGCATCTGCGCGATCGCGACCTCGACGAGATCGCGGATGATCTGTTCGACGTCGCGGCCGACATAGCCGACCTCGGTAAACTTCGTCGCCTCGACCTTGATGAACGGCGCGCCGGCAAGTTTTGCCAGCCGCCGCGCGATCTCGGTCTTGCCGACGCCGGTCGGCCCGATCATCAGGATGTTCTTCGGCAGCACTTCCTCGCGAAGCGAGCCGGTGAGCTGCAAACGCCGCCAGCGATTGCGCAGCGCGATCGATACCGCGCGTTTGGCGTCGGACTGGCCGACAATGTAGCGATCCAGTTCGGAGACGATTTCGCGGGGAGAAAATTCGGTCATGCGTACATCTTATGCGGACAGGGTGGGTTGCGGGAGGCGACGCGTCAGCGCCGACGGTATCATTGCCAAGGTTCCGGCGCGGAGCGGTCGCCAGCCGGCGCTGAGCAGCAAGACGAAAGCACCGAGCGCGAGGAGCGTGAGCGGGGTTGTCATATCGGATAGCCCCGCCTGGCTGATCAGAGTCCAGAATGCAATTCCGGCGTAGGCGAGGCCGGATACCAGCAGAGCGCGGCGGTCGATCAGGACCGCGACAAAGCTCAGTGCCAGAAATATCGCCATGATGGCGACGGCCGTTATGGGGGAGAGGTTGGAAGCGTTAGTCACCATTCCCTTGATCAGGGAGTGAACGATCAGGGGTGATGCCAGCAGGTGAAGCCAGAAGGCGATGTCGGTTCGTCGCGTCAACCGCGCCGGGTCCGCGGTATCGAACCGCATCGCCAACGCAAAGACGGCAAGACCGCAAGCAAAAATGACGGCGTTATAAGCGACGGGTGGCAGCTGCGGCGCTAGTCCATAAGCCAGCCCGACCACCGTGGCGGTCAGCGCGCAGCAGCCCGCCGCCACGGTGATCGGTACCCGGAAGCGCCAATAGTGCAGCGCCGTCGCCAGCACGGTCACAAAAGCGGCGGTCGCCACCGTCGTCGGCTCGAATCCGTCGGCGCCGATCGTGCCTACAAAAGTCCGCACATGGATGTTGGCTCTCGCATCCGCGCCGAGGAATGAACCCGCGCCCAGGAAGACAGCCGCAGCGAACACGACCAGAAGCACGATGCTCGGCAGCGCCATGCGCCGAAGCCGGGTGAAGAACTCCGCAAGCAGCCATGCCGTGGCGGCGATGGCGATCCACATCCCCAGTGAGCCACCCGATCGGGATCCAAAATACCCGGTCGCACTGAGAAACATGGCGAGGCCGATCGTGACGAAGATATCGCTGAAACCGCTGATGAAGCGAAGCTGCTCGTCGTCGGGCGAGGCCGGCAATTCGGGCGGCTCGGCGCCATATTCCAGCGCGCGCAGGCGTTCGGCCTGTTCGGCGGTGATAATGCCGCGCGCGACGCCCTTTGCCAAAGTTTCAGTTGCAATCATCGATACCAACCTCTGGAGTCAAATAAGCCGGATTGGCGCTGCCGCAAGCAACGCCATGGCGATCCCTAAATGATCGGCGGCCCGCCTTGCCAAACCTTGATCGCCTCGAAGGGGTGAATCAGCATGATGATGTTCAGCGTCAGATTGTCGCGAATGTGTAGCGCCAGCACGAGTTCGAACAACAGCGCCAGCGCGACGGTGAGAGCGACGGGAAACTTCTTTGCGAACAGGAAACCGCTGACCATGGCCAGATTGTCGGAGATCGAATTGACGATGGAGTCGCCGAAATAATCCAGCGAGATGGTGCCGGCGCGATAGCGGTTGATGATCCAGTTGGAATTCTCGACCAGTTCCCAACCGCCCTCGACCAGCATCGCCAGCATCAGGCGGGCCGGCCAGGCGAGCCGCGGGAAGGCGAGGAAGGCCGCGCCGTAAAACAGAAAGCCGTGCAGGATGTGCGACAGCGTGTACCAGTCGGCGATGTGCTGCGAGTTTTCCGAACTCTGCACCACGCCGTGCCAGAGTTTTACGTAGCCGCAGGCACAGATCGGCAGCCGGCCCATCGCATAGAGAATCGAGGCCTGAAGCGCGAGAATGGCGACCGCGATCGCGAACCACTGCCAGGTCGAAAGACGGCTGGCGAACGCAGGCTTTTCGACGTTGCCGGTGGTCGTCATGCGTCGCGCACCATCAGCAGCGCGGCGCCGTCCGGCGTGTCCACCATGTGCGCCTTCACGAATCCCGCCTTCTCATAAGCGCGCACCGCACGGGGGTTTGCCGGATCGGGATCGGTGACGATGCGCGGCGCGCTGCGTGCCAGCCGGTCGTCGGCGAAGGCGCGGACCAGCGCCGAACCATGGCCTTGTTCGATCATGCCGGCCTCACCAATGAAGAGATCAATGCCAAGCGTGCCCTCCGGATGGGGTCCGAAACCTGAATTCCAGGCAGTCAAATCGTAACACTGGATGTAGCCGAAATCGGTACCGTCTGTCGAAACGACATATTGATCCATCGCCGGCTCATCGAGATCGCCGCTGACCAGCGCATATTGCTCCGACGGGTTGCCCCACCATTCGCTGACATGCGGTTTTGCGACCCATTGCCGGATCAGGGGAAGATCGGCTGCGGTCATCGGGCGGAAGACATATTCCTGCGCCATCAGTGGCCGCTTTCCTCACAGGGTTTCGATGGTCACGTTCCGGTTGGTGTAGACACAGATATCGGCCGCGATATCGAGCGCGCGGCGAACGATGGTCTCGGCGTCCTTGTCGGTATCGACCAGCGCCCGGGCCGCCGCCAGCGCGTAGTTGCCGCCGGAGCCGATCGCCATCACGCCGGCTTCCGGCTCCAGCACGTCACCGGTGCCGGTCAGGACCAGCGAGACGTCCTTGTCGGCGACGATCATCATCGCTTCGAGCCGTCGCAGGTAGCGATCGGTCCGCCAGTCCTTGGCGAGTTCGACCGCGGCCCGGGTCAACTGCCCCGGATATTGCTCGAGCTTGCTCTCCAGACGCTCGAACAGGGTGAAGGCGTCGGCGGTGGCGCCGGCAAAGCCGCCGATGACGTCGCCCTTGCCGAGTTTGCGGACCTTTTTGGCGTTGGATTTGATCACGGTCTGGCCGATCGAGACCTGGCCGTCGCCGCCGATCACCACCTTGCCGCCCTTACGGACCGTCAAAATCGTGGTGCCGTGCCAGACCGCCGGCTCATTGTGGGATGCGTGCATGAATTGTCCTCGTTCCCCGTCAGATTTAGGGGTTGGGACGCGGGGTTACAATCATGAGATTTCGTCGCCAAATCCGGTCACCATAGGCGGAAGTCGGCCATTTAGGCGCCATCCCGCAGTAGCGAAGGTGAGATCAGCCTGTTAAAAGGGCCGCGTTTTCGGCCGTCAAACAGACAGGATCGGCCCAAGGATCGGGTCAAGGGAAGCACTTTTCATGCGCACAGCGTCCATCAAGCGCAAGACCAAGGAAACCGACATCGAGGTGGCCGTGAACCTCGACGGTTCAGGCGTGTCCAAGGTTTCGACCGGTATCGGCTTCTTCGACCACATGCTCGACCTGCTGGCCCGGCATTCCCGCATCGACATCACGGTGAAGGCCGACGGCGACCTCCATGTCGACCACCACCACACCACCGAGGACGTCGGAATCGCGCTGGGACAGGCCGTGAAGCAGGCGCTCGGCACCATGGCCGGCATCACCCGCTACGCCTCGATCCACATGCCGATGGACGAGACGCTGTCGCGCGTCGTGATCGACATTTCGGGCCGCCCGGTGCTGGTGTTCAAGGTCGATTTTCCGCGCGACAAGGTCGGCGAGTTCGACACCGAGCTGGTGCGCGAATGGTTCAACGCCTTCGCCATCAACGCGGGCGTGACTTTGCACGTCGAGACCCTATATGGCGAGAACAGCCATCATATCGCCGAATCCTGCTTCAAGGGTCTGGCACGGGCGCTGCGTACGGCGGTTGCGATCGATCCGCGCAATGCAGGCGAAGTGCCTTCCACCAAGGGTCAGCTCGGCGGCTGACCTCCTTCTTCGCGGCGGAGAGTCTCGATGCCGGTCTACACAGTGCATACCCCCGTGGCCAACGGCGCCGATCTCGCGGCGGCCGACAAGTTCGTGTTCGTGCGCGACGGCTTCCATTTCTGGGCCGCGGTCGCCAGCGTGCTCTGGCTGATCTGGAACAGGCTGTGGCTGGCGTTGATCGGCTGGGTCGCGCTGACGCTGGCGATCGACTTCGGCATCGCCGCGCTCGGCGCCGGCCGCGGCGCGATCCTGTTCGTCGATCTGCTGCTGGCCGTCCTGATGGGATTTGAAGCGGCGACCCTGCAGCGCTGGACGCTGTCGCGGCGCAAATGGCGCCAGCTCGATATTGTCGTCGCGGATGACGCGGAATCGGCCGAGCGCCGTTTCTTCGATCGCTGGACCGCCAAGCAACGTGGCCTCGTCAACGACCAGTGGTCGGTCGATCGCGGCGGTCCGCCGCCGACCCGCCATGTCCCGGGCCAGCCGTTCTCGAAGCCGCCGCCACCGCTGCCGCAGGGCGGCATTATCGGACTGTTTCCCGAGCCGGGAGGATCGCGATGAGCGTTGCCATCATCGATTACGGCTCCGGCAACCTGCACTCGGCCGCGAAGGCGTTCGAGCGCGCCTCGCGGACCATGCAGGATCCGCAGAAGATCATGGTGACGCGCGATCCCGAAGCGGTGTACCGCGCCGATCGCATCGTGCTGCCTGGCGTCGGCGCCTTCGCCGATTGCCGCCGCGGCCTCGATTCGCTCGACGGCATGCTGGAAGCGATGACCGAAGCGGTGCGCGTCAAGGCGCGGCCGTTCTTCGGCATCTGCGTCGGCATGCAGCTGATGGCGACGCGCGGCAAGGAGCATGTCACCACCGACGGCTTCGACTGGGTCGCGGGCGATGTCGAAAAAATATCGCCGCGCGAGGAGAACCTGAAGATTCCGCACATGGGCTGGAACACGCTCGACATCGTCGGCGAGCACCCGGTGCTGGAGCGGTTGCCACTTGGGCCGAAGGGCCGTCACGCCTATTTCGTGCATTCCTATCACCTCAACGCCACCAACGAGGCCGACGTGCTGTTGCGCGCGGACTATGGTGGGCCGGTCACTGCGATGGTCGGCAAGGACACCGCGATCGGCACCCAGTTCCATCCCGAGAAGAGCCAGCGCTTTGGGCTCGCCCTGATTTCTAATTTCCTGAAGTGGAAGCCGTGATTCTCTTTCCCGCCGTCGATCTCAAGAATGGCCAGTGCGTGCGCCTCGAGCAGGGCGACATGGCGCGTGCGACCGTGTTCAACCTCGATCCCGCGGCGCAGGCGCGTTCCTTCGCTGAACAGGGATTCGAATATCTGCACGTCGTCGATCTCGACGGCGCCTTTGCCGGCAAGCCGATGAACGCGCTCGCGGTCGAATCGATGCTGAAGGCAGTGACCATGCCGGTGCAGCTCGGCGGCGGTATTCGTGATCTCAAGACCGTCGAAGCCTGGCTCGACAAGGGCATCGCGCGCGTCATCATCGGCACCGCGGCGGTGCGCGATCCCGAACTGGTGAAGGCCGCGGCGAAGAAATTTCCCGGCCGCGTCGCGGTCGGTCTCGATGCGCGCGACGGCAAGGTCGCCGTCGAAGGCTGGGCCGAGACGTCGCAGGTCACCGCGCTGGAAATAGCGCAGCGTTTTGAGGATGCCGGCGTCGCCGCGATCATCTTTACCGACATCGCCCGCGACGGACTGCTGAAAGGTCTCAACCTCGATGCCACCATTGCACTGGCCGAGCAGATTTCGATTCCGGTGATCGCCTCCGGCGGTTTCGCCTCAATCGAGGACGTCAAGGCGCTGCTGGAGCCGCGCGCGAGGAAGCTCGCTGGCGCCATTGCCGGCCGCGCGCTCTATGACGGCCGCCTCGATCCGGCGGCTGCGCTGACGCTGATCCGCAACGCGCGCGCTGCCGCGTAGGAGCCCTTTGTATGTTCAAGGTTCGCGTGATCCCCTGCCTCGACGTCAAGGACGGGCGCGTGGTCAAGGGCGTCAACTTCGTCGACCTGCGCGATGCCGGCGATCCCGTCGAAGCCGCGATTGCGTATGATGCCGCCGGCGCCGACGAGCTTTGTTTTCTCGACATCACCGCCACCCACGAGAACCGCGGCACCATGCTCGACGTGGTCCGGCGCACGGCGGAAGCCTGTTTCATGCCGCTGACGGTCGGCGGCGGGGTGCGGACGGTCGACGACATCAAGGTTTTGCTGCGCTCCGGCGCCGACAAGGTCTCGATCAACTCGGCGGCGGTCTCCAATCGCGAATTCGTCAAGCAGGGCGCTGAAAAGTTCGGCGAGCAGTGCATCGTGGTCGCGATCGACGCCAAGCGGGTCAAGCGCGCCGGCGGCGGCGAACGCTGGGAGATCTTTACCCATGGCGGGCGCAATTCCACCGGGATCGATGCCATCGAATACGCCCAGGAAGTAGTCTCGCTCGGCGCCGGCGAAATTCTGCTGACCTCGATGGACCGCGACGGCACAAGGCAGGGTTTCGACCTGCCGCTGACGCAGGCGATCGCCGACAGTGTTCCCGTACCGGTAATTGCGTCCGGCGGCGTCGGCAATCTCGACCACCTCGTCGACGGCATCCGCCAGGGCCATGCCACCGCGGTGCTGGCGGCCTCGATATTCCATTTCGGCGAATTTACCATACGTGAAGCCAAGGAGCACATGGTGCGGGCTGGGCTGCCGATGCGGCTCGATCCCTGACGACTCCGTGTCACAAAAGTGCTAAACCGGTTCCCGGGATGGCGCCGCGGCCTGTAGCCTGGCGCGTGAGTTGAGTTCAGTTGATGTCGCGTTTCACGGTCCATGATCTGGCCGCCACCATCGATGCACGGGCCGCATCGGGCGGAGAGGCGTCCTACACCCGCAAGCTGCTCGACAAGGGCGCGGAGCACTGTGCCAAGAAACTGGGCGAGGAAGCGGTCGAGACCGTGATCGCCGCCGTCGAGAACGATCGCGATCATCTGATCGCCGAAAGTGCTGATCTGCTGTTTCATCTGCTGGTGCTGCTGAAGTCGCGCAACGTCAGGCTTGAAGAAGTCGAAGCAGCACTCGGGCAACGCCAGAATATGTCGGGACTCGAAGAGAAAGCGTCGCGCAAGCGCGATTAGTTCAGCGCAGTTGGTTCAAGAGGCGCATCATGGATATGCGGACGACCGAACAGCAATATAATCCCTATCGGATCTTTTCCCGCGAGCAATGGGCGCGGCTGCGCGACGACACGCCGATGACGCTGGAGCCCGGCGAATTCGAGCGGCTGCGTTCGATGCACGATCGCCTCGATCTGCGCGAGGTCGAGGACATCTATCTGCCGTTGTCGCGGCTGCTCTCGATCTATGTCGATGCCACGCTGCGGCTCTATCAGGCGCAGCGCCAGTTCCTGGGCATTCGCGAACGAAAGCTGCCCTACATCATCGGTGTCGCCGGTTCGGTGGCGGTCGGCAAATCCACCACCGCGCGCGTGCTGCAGGCGCTGTTGGCGCGCTGGTCGCCGCGGCCCAAGGTCGAACTCGTCACCACCGATGGGTTTCTGTTTCCCAAGGCCGTGCTCGAACGCGAGGGCCTGATGCAGAAGAAAGGCTTTCCGGAGAGCTACGACCTGCCGATGCTGCTGTCGTTCCTCTCCGACATCAAGGCGGGACGGCGCAAGGTGCGAGCGCCGGTCTATTCGCATATAACCTACGACATCGTTCCGAACGAGTGGATCGAGATCGACCGTCCCGACATCCTGATCGTCGAGGGCGTCAACGTGCTGCAGACCGGCCGGCTGCCGCGTGACGGCAAAGCGGTGCCGGTGGTCTCGGACTTCTTCGACTTCTCGGTCTATATCGACGCCGAGGAACCGGTGCTGCGCAACTGGTTTGTCCGCCGTTTCCTGGCGCTGCGCGATACCGCGTTCCACGATCCCCGCTCGTATTTCCACCGCTACGCGCCGCTCTCCGACGAGGAGGCCACCGCCACCGCGATTGCGATCTGGGAACGCACGAACTTGGCCAATCTCGAAGACAACATTCTGCCGACCCGGCCGCGGGCGACGCTGATCCTGAAGAAACGCGCCGATCATCTGGTAGAGACCGTCGCGTTGCGGCGGCTGTAGGTTGGCGTCCCTGCTTTCGCAGGGACGACATCGAGATTGCTGTCAGGCCGCGATGTGCCGCGAGGCGGCGAGGTTGGCCAGCGCTTCGGCAAGCTTGTCGCGATCGAGCGGCTTGATCAAAAATCCGTCCATGCCGGCTTCGAAGCAGGCGTAGCGGTCTTCCACCAGCGTGTTGGCGGTGAGCGCCAAAATCGCCGTCCGACGCCCGGGCTGGCCGGCTTCCAGTTGGCGAATCCGCTGGGTGGCGTCGATGCCGTTGAGTTGCGGCATCTGGATATCCATCAGCACCAGATCGTAGGGCGAGCCGGCTGACTTGGCCGACAGCCAGGACTCCAGCGCCTCTTCGCCGTTGGTGGTGATCACGGCGTGATGGCCGAGCCGGCCCAGCAGCGAGCGCATCAACAGCGCGTTGATCTCGTTGTCTTCGGCAACCAGGATCGACAGGCCCTTGTTCGCTGATGCCGCCGGCGCCTCGATGGTGTCGCGCGGATCGATCGCCGGTTCGCCGGCGATGCCCGGTGCGGCCACTTCCGGCGCGGTGGTCAGGCGGGCGGCGAGCGAAGCCGCGCGCAGCGGCTTGACCAGATAGCCGGTAAGAGCGGAGCTGGCGGAAGGCTGCAGCTCCTGCCGCGTTGCCGGCGTGAACATCACGATGCGTTGGGTGGCGTGAAGCCGCGCCGCTTCGGCGAGCTGCTCGATATCGGCGGGATCAAGCGCGTGATCGATCAGGATGGCATGCCAGGCGCGCTCCGGCAGCAGGGCCTGTGCGACGCCGGCGTCCGACACCATGCAGGTCTGGGCGCCCCAGCGTTGCAGCCGCCGCGCGGTCAGCGACGCCTCGATGCTCTGCGCCGACACCAGCATGATCGACTGGCCGGAGAGATCCGGCGCGTTGAATGTCTTCGGCGCGCCGTCGGCCGCTGCGAGCGGGATCGAGACCTCGAAGGTCGAACCGGCGCCCGGCGTGCTTTCCAGCGCAATGCGTCCGCCCATTCGCTTGACGATGCGGTCGCTGATGCTGAGGCCGAGGCCGGTACCGCCATAGTTGCGGGCGATGCGGTCGTCGGCCTGCTCGAACTCGCGAAAGATTCTTTGCTGCGACTCGGGCGCGATGCCGATGCCGGTGTCGCGGACCAGGAAACTGATTTCGTTGGGCCAGATGCCGGGCTCGACGATCAGCGCGACGCCGCCGGTCGAGGTAAACTTGATGGCGTTGCCGGCGAGGTTGAGCAGCACCTGGCGCAGCCGTGTCGCGTCACCGATGACTTGCATCGGCAGCCGCTCGTCGACGTAAGCCGCGATCTCGATCTTGCGCGCCTGCGCCCGCGGCGCCAGCAACTCGGTGATGTCCTCGATCATGCCTGATAGCGCGAAGGGACGATGTTCGAGGTCGATCTTGCCGGCCTCGATCTTGGAATAGTCGAGCAGCTCCTCGATCAGCGACAGCAGCGCGTCGCCCGAGGTTTTCACTGCCTTGACATAGGTCGCCTGTTCCGGCGTCAGCGGCGTATCCGTCAACAGGCCGCTCATGCCGATGATGCCGTTCAGCGGCGTGCGGATTTCGTGGCTCGCCATCGCGAGGAAACGCGACTTGGCGCGGCTCGCCGCATCCGCCTGGTCGCGGGCCTCAGTGAGCGCGCGTTCGCTTTCGGTGCGATCGGTGACGTCGCGGCCGACGCTCTGCAGTTCGGCCGGTCCGCCCGCGTCGTGGCGCACCAGTCCTTCGCGCCAGGCGATCCAGCGCGGGCCCAGGGGACCTGCGACCTTCTGGTCGTGGATGCGGGTGCCGCTGGATTCGAGCGCGACGTCGCCCTGTTCGAGAATGGTGAGCCGGACCGGGGTGCCGATCAGCGCGTCGCGGTGCGTCTGCGCCAGTTCGCAATAGGCGTCGTTGGCGAAGGTGATGCGGCCGTCGGTGTCGCGCAACACGATCAGGTCGCCCTGCGATTCGAACAGGCGGCGGGTGCGTTGCTCGGCTTCCTGCAATTCCCAGTTCCGGTCGGCCATCGCTTCATTGTGCATGGCGATCTTGCGCAGCTTCTGGCGCATCATGCGGAGCCGGAAGCTCAAGGTCGCGATCGCGAGGCAGGCGAGTGCGAACAGGAAGCTGACGCCGATCGCGAACGAATTGGGATCGTAGCCGGAATTTTCCGCGCGGCTTCCGGTAATGAAGCCGTAAGCCCCGCCGAAGGTGGCGGAGAAGACCATGAAGGAGCGGGCAGCGAAGGTGAGCCAGGGGTGCCGGCGGCTGAAGCGGCGAATACGCAGTTTGATCCGGAACGTCCCACCCATCGTCAATGATCCTGAGATTGTCTGCCCGAATTGAAGCGATTCGACCGCCCCGCGCTTGAGGCAGACGATGCGTCGCCGACACTTGCAAAGTGTTTGAGACCGCGCGCGGTTGCGCGCCGCGCTTGGAACATGGTGAATGGAAAGTTAAAGCGAAGCCGCTTCGAGCCGGTGGCGGGTACCATGAACCACAGTATCCTGGGCGCCGACGATCAAAGCGGCGGCATCGCGCGTGGAAAAGCTCTTCGACTGGACGTAGATCCGGTAATCCGCTGGGCCATTGGACGACAGATAGATCACCGGCTCCGATCCTGACGGCCGCGTCGAGATCGCCACCAGTTCCGCCGCCGCGCCGGCCGCACAGGCGCCGGCTTCCGCATTGTCGATGTCGTCGATCACGGTGAAGTCGGCGGCTTCCGCGCTGTCCGATATCTGCACCCGCACCGTGGCGCGGCTCGGGTCGCTGGTGAAGCTGACATGACGTTGCGCCTGCCAGGACAGCGTGGCGATCTGGACCGTCGTGCCCGCCACCTCGATGCAGGGGCGGGATTGAGAACTGAATTCGCCGCGCGCGAACACGGCGGCAACGGCCAACGGCACGACCGAGGCCAGAAGATTGAAACGCAACATGACACAATACTCGCCAGGCATAGACCCGCGACACGGGGCTTATGGTTGGCAGAGTGTAAACAAAACTCGTTACTACCGGGTTGACGGCGCGGGCGGTTTGCAAGGGCGGAGCCTGTAAGACTAAATTTGGGGCCGTTGGCTCCACCGTACGCAGCGTTTTTCTCCTTACGCCGCGCGTCGCAGATCCTCCGCCAGTGCGCGGTACGACAGCGCTTCGGCCAGATGCAGCCGGCTGATTTTATCCGCGCCGTCGAGGTCGGCCAGCGTGCGCGCGACGCGCAGCACGCGGTGATAGCCGCGCGCGGTGAGGTGCATGGTCTCGGCGGCATCGCGCAGCAGCTTCTGGCCCTGTGCATCCGGCTGCGCGATCGTCTCCAACAACGACGCCGGGGCTTCGGCATTGGTGCGGACATTAGGCATGCCGGCGGCGGCATAACGCGCGAGCTGGATGTTGCGGGCAGCGGCGACGCGCGCTGCGACTTCGGCCGAGCCTTCCGACGGAGGCGGCAGGATCAAGTCGGCGGCGGTCACCGCCGGCACTTCGATGCGAAGATCGATGCGGTCCATCAGCGGGCCGGAGATGCGCATCTGATAATCCGCGGTGCAGCGCTCGATCCGGCCGCGCTTGCAGGAATAACCGGGCTCGTAGGCATGGCCGCAGCGGCACGGGTTCATCGCCGCCACCAGCATGAAACGCGCCGGATAGGTGACGCGGTGATTGGCCCGGCTCACCGAAACCTCGCCGTTTTCCAGCGGCTGCCGCAACGAATCCAGCACGCGCGGATCGAACTCCGGCAATTCGTCGAGGAACAACACGCCATGATGCGCCAGCGAAATCTCGCCCGGCTTGGCCCGCATGCCGCCACCGGTGAGTGCTGCCATGCTGGCGGAATGATGGGGGCTGCGAAACGGCCGCCGCGCCGTCAGCGCGCCGTCGCGGATTTCGCCGGCGACGGAGGCGATCATCGAAACTTCCAGCAGCTCCGACGGCGACAGCGGCGGCAGGATCGAGGGCAGCCGGGCGGCGAGCATCGACTTCCCCGCGCCGGGCGAGCCGATCATCAAGAGATGATGCCCGCCGGCCGCCGCGATCTCGAGCGCGCGCTTGGCGCTTTCCTGGCCTTTGATGTCGCGCAGGTCGAGATGCGTCGCTTCCGGTTCGTGCACTTTCGGCTGCGGGCGCGACAGCACCTGCGTGCCTTTAAAGTGGTTGGCGATCTGGATCAGCGATTTCGCCGCGATGATCTGGAGGTCGGGGCTCGCCCAGGCCGCCTCCGAGCCGCAGGCCGCCGGGCAGATCAGCCCCTCGTCGCGCGAATTGGCGCCAATGGCGGCCGGTAACACGCCCGCGACCGGCGCGATCGAACCGTCGAGCCCGAGTTCGCCGAGCACGGTGTAGCCGTTCAGGGCGTCCGGCGGGATCGCGCCGATCGCGGCCATCAGGCCGAGCGCGATCGGCAGATCATAATGGCTGCCTTCCTTCGGCAGGTCGGCCGGCGCCAGGTTGACGGTGATCCGCCGCGCCGGCAGCGCCAGCCCCGAGGCGATCAGCGCCGAGCGCACCCGCTCGCGGGCCTCGGACACGGCTTTGTCTCCGAGCCCAACGACCGCGAACGCCGGTAACCCCGGCGCGACCTGCACCTGCACGTCGACCGCCCGGGCCTCGATCCCCTCAAAGGCTACGGTAGAAACCCGCTGAACCATGCCACCCTCTTTGCGCAATCGAAGGTAGCGGAACTCGGTGGCAAGTCAAGAACATTACGGGAACACGAGGCGATCGTTTGGAAGACATTGTTACTCGGGAAATAACCGCTACGGTTGTATTTTGCTGCCTGTGTCCATGCTTATGTGCAATAGCTTCACATCTTTCTCTTGATTTTGTGCAACTATTGCACTATTTTTACGTCGGTTGAGGCCGCATGGCGAGCATAAATGCTCACCTAAACAACTGTAGAATCTACATATATCCGGGGGACCATAATCCCCCTCACTTCCATTTGAAGGGTCCCAATTCAAGGGCATCCGTGGACATAGTGAGCTTGGAGATAATTGCTGGGAAGGCATCTAGGAGTGATCTGGTGGAAGCCAGAGAGTGGGCTGAAAAACCAGAAAATCGGGCGTTGTTGATATCAGAGTGGAGACGGCTCAATGAGCGGGAATGACATCGTTGATAGCGGGATTGAACTTCCCCGCATGGCGGCTGTCCGACCTCTCTCCGACTTTGTGCTTCGGGTCAGATGGATGGAAGGCCCGCGAGCTGGCCGCGAGGACTTGGTAAATGTTAGCCCCGCCATCTTTAGCTACAAGGTGTATCGCCCCCTAAGGGATGAGCGACTTTTTTTAACTGGCGCCATCGCAGAAGATGGCGACGCAGTGTCTTGGGGAAGTGAAGAGTTGATGATGTCAGCAGACACCATCCAATCTCTTGCGCAAGAAAGTTGGACTCCGAAGGAGTTTGTCGATTTCTTAACGAGGGCCAAACTTACCCAAGAATCTGCGGCTGCGCTGTTGGGAAGGAGCCGCAGGCAAATTGCTACGTACGCGACCGTAGGACCAATCCCTCGCGTCGTCGCTTTGGCTTGTTATGGACTTGAGTCTCTTAGGCGTGATCGTTTTCTTCAAGGAACGGGAGAAATTACCGGACAGCCCCCCACAATAAGTACTGGCTCGATCTCTGTCCGGAACGAACGGCCCCATTCTCCTGATGCGCCCGTAGTTCCACGCCAACGTATTTTGTCATAGGCATTGGTGAGCGCGGCGGCAAAGTTCCCGAGAGCGTAAAGAAATACCTTCCAGCGAATTGGCTCGCACGACCGCGCCGGATCCCGTCGCGATCCGAAGCGCCGCGCTCAGTTCAGCTTCGACGCCGCAACCGCCGACGTCTTTGGCTCCGGTTGCTCCAGCATCTTCAGCGCCGCGTCGAGGCCGTTGCGTAGGTTAGTCGCGGCGTTGGCCGTGCAGCGCAGGCGGCCGGTCGAGATGAACTTGACCTCGGTGGAGCCGTCCGGCTTGGGCACGAGAATCCGGGTCGCCAGCTCCATCTCGATCGAGCCGTTCATGACGCCGTAGGCGCCGATGATGTCGAAATAGACCAGCGGCGCCGACGCGCCGGTGTCCTCATAGACCAGAGGCGGCAGGGGCGGCGGCTTGGTGGGTTGGTCGGCCAATGGACTCTCCGATGTCGCGTTGAAGACCGTGAACAGCTGATCACGGTTTACGCTAATCGGGCGCCCGGCCATAGCATGGTCAGGTTGCGTGGCCGGGGCCGGCCAATGGCCGACCCCGAAACCGATAAAATCTAGAGCGTCATCACCATCGGCTCCGGATAGTACCGGAAACCGTCGCCGTTTTTCGCGACATGGCCATAGCCCGGCCAGGCGAAGTGATAGGACATCACAGGGATCTTGTTGGCCGCCAGCATGGTCAGCATTTTCACCCGCGACTGCGCTGACTGTTTCGGGTCGGTGTCGTAGGAAAATTCCATCAGCGGCCGTTCCAGCAGCAGCACCGCGTGATGGGTGAGATCGCCGAGGAAGGCGAAGGATTTTCCTTTCGACGTCACCATGAACATGTGATGGCCCACGGTGTGGCCGGGGGCCGCCATCGCCTGCACGCCGGGCAGGAATTCCTGGCCGTCCTTGAAAAACACGATGCGGTCGCGCACCGGCAGCAGGTTCTTGCGGGCGTGAACCACAAAGTCCTTCAGCGGACTGCCGAGCTTGCCTTCGTCGGTCCAGTAATCGAAATCGAGCTGCGAAATATAATACTGGGCGTTCGGGAACAGCGGCTTGTCGTCGGCGCCGACGATGCCGCCGATATGGTCGATATGGGCGTGCGACAATACGACCGCGTCGATATCGCTGGCCTTGATGCCGGCTTCCGCCATGCTCTTCTGTTGACGGCCGGTGGTCGGGCCGAAGGCCTGCGAGGTGCCCATGCCGGTATCGAACAGGATCAGCTTGTCGCCGGTGTTCACGATCGGCGAGTTCTGTTCCAGCACGACATTGTCGGGGTTGAGGAAATTGTCCGACAGCATCTTCTTCACTTCTTCCTTCGGCACGCCGGTGAAGGTGCCGGAGGGATCGCCGAGCGGCAGCGGCCCGTCGGAAACCACGGTGACTTCGGCATCGCCGAGTTCGAAGCGGTGCCAGTAGGGCGTCTGGGTGTTCAGTTTCGGTGCGCGCGCCAGCGCGCTGCCGCCGAGCATCGTTGAGGCGCTTAATCCGGCGCCGAGCGCAAGCAGTGACCGTCGCGAAAGGTTCGTCGTCATGCGTCTTCCTCCACTGTTTTTGATTTGTCGCGCGTTTTCGCGGACGCAGATGTCCGCAGCTACAGGCTGCGCCCGCATCCGGAAATTGGCAAGTGGGATAAGAAGCAGCAGTAGAAATAGACTGACGACGCAACCGTACGGGAAAAATTATTTCCTGACTCGCTTCGCCTCAATGGTGTCCCAAACCTTTGCAGCGACATCCGGACCACCGAGTGGCTACAAACGCCGACATCGCGCAACCCCATGGCATCGCGTCGAGGCGTTGTTGCAGGATAATATCTCGATGATCACGGCGCCGGCGGCTACCAATCGTCGTACATCCACTCCCTCGGGTAATATCGAGGCCGGGCTCTCGCTCGCGGCGGCTGATACGTCCGCTCGGGCCTGCGCAAGGCCGGAGCCGGCTGCGCTGGAGGCGGTGACGCCTTGGGCACGGGCTGCTCCGAAACCTTCGCGAGCGCGCGCTTCATTTCTTCCTGGCTCGCCTTTAACTCCGCAATGGCTTTTGAATTGTCACTGGCCATTTGCTGTTGGCTCGCCCTGAGCTGTTCGATGTTCCGCTCCAACGCCGCGAGATCGCGCACGATCGTTTGCAGCAACTGTGCCTGGTCCGGAGGCGCTGCGGCGGCTTTCGGCGCGGCGGCTTTCGGAGCGGTGTCTTGCGGCGCGGCGTCTTGCGGTGCGGCCTGAGCAAGGAATGTTGCTTGCGGTGATGTTGCCTGCGGTGGTGCCGGCTCCGTCGCGGCCACTTGAACGGTAGATGGCGCGGGCTGCGCGGGAAGCGGTGGATCTTCCGGCGGCAATGCTGGAGTTGAAACGAGCTGCGGCGCCCAACGGGCGACAACCAGCTTGGCCCCGTCGCCATAGGACGACTGCAAAATCAGGGCGGCGACAATGATGCACGCCGCCAGGGGCAAGGCCGCGAGGGTCCGGAGCAACGGCCTTCCAGGTGACGATTGCGCAGGTGGTGATTGCTGGCCGGGTCCCGCCGGAGGCGGGTGCGCGGCATCGCGCTCCATTTTTGCAAGCTGTTCACTGAGGCGCGTGAGCTGTTCGCCCGCGCTCGCGATCTGTTCGTGGGCGTGCGCTAACCGTTCATCGGCGCGCCCGATTGGGGCAGGTTCAGTTTCTTTCGGCGTCGGAGTGGAGTTCATTGGCGTTTCCCCTTCCGTCCAATGTCATCCGAAGGCCGCCGGTCGACCATCCGCCGGCGCTCCGTCCAGTCTTGTTCAAAGAATGGCCGTATGATGGTGGAGCATGGGATCGCATTGCGATGATCCGGGATCCGGCGGACCGCAGCCGGAAATTATTTCGCGGCGCGCTTCTTCTCGATGGTATCCCAGATCATTGCAGCGACATCCGGGCCGTTGAGGCGCTGGATCGCGCGGATGCCGGTCGGCGAGGTGACGTTGATCTCGGTGAGGTTGCCGTCGATCACGTCGATGCCGACGAACAGCAGCCCGAGCTCGCGCAGTTTCGGCCCCACCGTGGCGCAGATTTCGCGCTCGCGGTCAGAAAGATCGGTGGCGTGCGCCGCACCGCCGCGAACCATGTTGGAACGCAGGTCGTCGGGCGCGGGCACGCGGTTGACGGCGCCGGCGAACTCGCCGTCGATCAGGATGATGCGCTTGTCGCCGTGCTTCACCTCGGGAAGGAAGCGCTGGATCACCCAGGGTTCCCGGAAGGTTACCGAGAACATGTCGAACAGCGAGCCGAAATTCATGTCCTGCGGCATCACCCGGAACACCGCGGCGCCGCCATGGCCGTGCAACGGTTTCATGACGACAGCGCCGTGTTCCGCGCGGAACGAATTGATTTCGTCGAGGTCGCGCGAGATCAGCGTCGGCGGCATCAGCTGCGGGAAGTTCATCACCATGATCTTTTCCGGCGCGTTGCGCACCGAGGCCGGGTTGTTGACCACCAGCGTCTTGGGGTGGATGCGCTCGAGCAGATGCGTCGAGGTGATGTAGGCGAGGTCGAATGGCGGATCCTGGCGCAGCAGGATGACGTCGAAGGCAGTCATCGGCTCGCGGTGGGGCTCGCCGAGGGTGAAATGATTGCCGGGCTCGTCGCGAACAGTCAGCAGCTGCACCGGCGCCACCAGTTCCTCGCTACGCAGCGACAGCTTGTCGGGGGTGTAATAGGAAAGGCCGTGGCCGCGCTTCTGCGCTTCCAGCAATAACGCAAAAGTCGAATCGCCGCGGATGTTGATACGCGCGATGGGGTCCATCTGGACGGCGACATTCAATTTCATAGGGGGGGCCGGGTCTCTGGAGGGGGATTTTCTATAGCGTTTTCAAGCGAAGTGGGCACCGGTTCGTGTCAAGAAAACGCGTCAAGCCAAAAGACTTAAGTGGAGGCGTCGAATGCCGCTAACAGATGGCGCGGCAGACGCCTCGGCGCAATCAGGATCGCGTCAAATCGCAGATCAAATTCCGCATGCTCGGGGTGCGCCATCAGCCAGCCCTGGGCGGCGTCGATGATGCGCCCCTGCTGGCGGGGCGTGACCGCGTAGGCGGCGTCATCCAGGCTGGCGCGGGCCTTGACCTCGACGAACGCAATCAGATTGCGCTTTTTCGCTACCAGGTCGATTTCGCCATAGGGCGTCTTGAAGCGTTTTGCGAGGATGCGGTAGCCCTTGGCCATCAGCAGCGCGGCGGCCCGGTTTTCGGCCGACAATCCGGTGCGAAAGGCCGCGACCCGTTCGGGCGAGGCGGTCTTGGGCTCCGCGATCTTGGCGTCCGGCGGCGCGGCGCGGTCAGTCTTTGCCATCGTCGCTCTGCTCTTTTTTTGGAACTTCCCTGGCCAATTCCAGCGCGCGGGCATAGACCTCGCGGCGCGGCCGGCCGGACAATTCCACCGCATGCGCAACGCTGTCCTTGACGCTGTCGCGCGCCAGTGAGGATCGCAACAGGTCGTCGAGGTCGTCCTGCGTCATCGCCTGTGCATCCGGCCGCGGTGGTGCCACCACCAGCACGAATTCGCCCCGCGTTTCCAGCGTATCGGCGGCCTTCGCCAGTTCAGAAATCGGCGCGCGCGTAATCTGTTCGTGCAGTTTTGTCAGTTCGCGGCAGATCGCGGCATCGCGCTCGCCCATGATGGCAGCCAAATCCGCCAGCGTGTCCTGCACCCGGTTGCCGGATTCGAACATCACCAGCGTGGCATCGATTTTCGAAAGTTCAGCGAGCCGGGTGCGGCGCGCGCCCTGCTTGGGTGGCAGAAAACCTTCGAAGTAGAACCGGTCGGTCGGCAATGCCGCGACCGAGAGCGCCGTCAACACCGATGACGCGCCGGGAATCGCGATCACGGCGTAACCTGCGGCGCAGACCTCGCGCACCAGCTTGAAGCCGGGATCGGAGATCAGCGGTGTGCCGGCATCCGACACCAGCGCGATCGACGCGCCCTGTGACAGCTTTTCCAGGATTTTTGGCCGCGCCAGCGTGGCGTTGTGCTCGTGATAGGGTTTGAGCTGCGCCGAGATCGCATAGCGTTCGGTCAGGCGGCGGGTGATCCGGGTGTCCTCGCAGGCGATGACGTCGACGCCGGCCAGCGTTTCCAGCGCGCGCAGCGTGATGTCGCCGAGATGGCCGATCGGGGTTGCCACCAAATAGAGCCCGGGAACCGGCTTTGGCGCGTTCAGGACATGGCCGCTGACGGAATATGTCCGGGAGAGCGAACCCGGTTCGCCTTCAGTCTCGTAGTTGGAACTGGTTTTTGCGCGCATAATACCAATCCTAGAGCGTTTTCAAGCGAAGTGGATACCGGTTCGCGTGAAGAAAACGCGTCAAAACTAGAAAGTTGAGTGGCGGCTCCCATATCATGGGAGCAGACGCTCAGGGGGACGCGGCGTCGGCGCCACAGTGCGGTGGGCTGCGCCTGGAGGGAAAGGGCTTGAGTCCCGCAACCGGCAGCGCCGCCGTGGGATCATAATCCTTTTGTTTTGGTTAACCATTCGCCGACAATATGGCTGAATCCACCCCCTGACTTCAGTGGCTGGAGTCCTGGCCGATCTTGGTCGGTCAAGAGAAGAGACACGATGATAGGGCCGCACAATCGCAAGCCTTTATCGCCGTCCGGCGCGACCCGGCGGTCGGCGATAGGCCTTATTCTCGGCGCGCCGCTGCTCGGCGCCTGCGCCGGCGCCCAGCAATCGCTCGGCCAGTTTTCCAACCCGTTCTCCTCGTCGCAGCCGGACGCTGGCCCCGCCGGACCGCAGCAGCAGCCGCTTTCGGTCGGCGCCGGCCAGGTCAAGGTCGGCCTGATCCTGCCGCTGTCGGCCGCCGGCAATGCCGGGGTCGCCGCGCAGTCGATGAAGAACGCCGCCGAGATGGCGCTGGCCGAGTTTCAGAATCCCAATGTCCAGCTCCTGATCAAGGACGACGGCGGCAGCCCGCAGGGCGCCCAGCAAGGAACCCAACAGGCGCTCGGTGAGGGCGCGGAAATCATCCTCGGGCCGCTGTTCGCAGCCTCGGTTCCGGCCACTGCGCAACTGACGCGGACGCGCGGCACGTCGGTGATCGCGTTCTCGACCGACTCCAGCGTCGCCGGGCGCGGCGTCTATCTCCTGAGCTTCCTTCCCGAATCCGACATCAACCGGATCATCGACTACGCGGCCGGCACCGGAAAGCGGTCGTTCGCCGCACTGGTGCCCGACAATGCCTATGGCAACGTGGTCGAAGCCGCCTTCAAGCAGGCGGTCGGCCGCAAGGGCGGCCGCGTCATCGCGTTCGAGAAATACGCCGCCGATCGGTCGGCCGCGGCGCGGACGGTGGCGGCGGCGCTCGGCTCGGCTGATGCGTTGATGATCGCCGACGACGGCGAATCGGTCGTGGCGACGGCGGATGCGCTGACGGCGGCGGGCGCGAACTTGCGCAACATCCAGTTGCTCGGCACGGGTCTTTGGGACAATCCGCGGGTGTTCGCGAGTCCGGCGCTGCAGGGCGGGCTCTATGCCGCACCCGATCCGTCCGGCTTTCGTAGTTTCGCCGGCCGCTATCGCACCAAATTCGGCGGCGAGCCGGTGCGCACGGCAACGCTGGCCTATGACGCGGTCGCGCTGATCGCGGCACTGTCGCGCACGCAGGGCCCGCAGCGCTTTGCGGCGGAGACGCTGACCAACCCGTCAGGTTTCGCAGGCATCGACGGCCTGTTTCGCTTCCGCTCCGACGGCACCAACGAACGCGGGCTTGCGGTGATGAAGGTCGCGACCGGCGGCGGCGTCGCGATCGCGGGTTCGCCGAAGAGTTTTGGGGCGTAGACCGTCGTCCCTGCGAACGTGTTTGGTCCCATCACCACCGCTGCTGATTTTGAAAGAAAGCGTCTGCCCGCGTGCCCCTTACGTGGGCCGCGGCATATGGGTTCCTGCGTTCGCAGGAACGACAGCTTTACGCCGCGAGATCCGCGACCACCGCATCCAGTACCGGGAATCCCGCCTGCGTCACGCGCAGCCTTCCGTCGGCGTCGACGGTGATGGCGCCTTCGTCGCGAAGGATGGCGATCCGCGCCGGATCGAGCGTGCGGCCGGAGAGCGCCGCATAGCGCTTGGGGTCGATGCCTTCGGCGAGCCGCAATCCCATCAGCAGGAATTCGTCGGCGCGTTCTTCGCTGTTGAGGAGATCGTCGGTCGTGACGCCGTGGCCGTTGGCCTCGACGCGCATCAGCCACGCCTCGGGGCGCTTTTCGGTCGCGACCGCGTGTCTGGTGCCGTTGATGTCGAGGCGGCCATGGGCGCCGGGCCCGATGCCGGCATATTCCTCGCCGCGCCAGTAGACCAGATTGTGTTTGCACTCGGCGCCGGGCCGGGCGTGGTTGGAAATCTCATACGAAGGAAGCCCGTGCGCGGCGCAGACGTCCTGCGTCACGTCATACAGCGCGCGCGCGACTGCTTCGTCCGGCGTCTTCAGTTTGCCGGCGGCGTGCAGGCCGAAGAACGGCGTGCCTTCCTCGATGGTGAGTTGGTACAGCGACAAATGTTCGGCGGCCTCCGAAATCGCCAGCTTCAGTTCATCCGCCCACATCTCCGGCGTCTGGTCCGGGCGGGCGTAAATCAGGTCGAAGGAATAACGGTCGAACGCGGTGCGCGCGATCGCGACCGCATCCAGCGCCTCGCGCGCGGTGTGCAATCTTCCCAGCGCCTTCAGCGAGGCGTCATCGAGCGCCTGCACGCCGAGCGAAACACGATTGACGCCGGCGGCGCGATAGCCGCGAAACCGTGTGGCTTCCACGCTGGTCGGATTGGCCTCCAGCGTCACTTCGACGTCGTCGGCGACCTGCCAGTGCTTGCCGATCGCATCGAGAATCGCGCCGACGGTTTTCGGCTGCATCAGCGACGGCGTGCCGCCGCCGAGAAAGATCGAGGACACCTGCCGCCCCGGAATGCGCGCGGCCGTGGCTTCGATCTCGCGCGCAAACGCGCGGGTAAAGCGTTCCTCGTCGATCGGCGCATGCCGGACATGGCTGTTGAAATCGCAATACGGACATTTCGACAGGCAGAACGGCCAGTGCACATAGACGCCGAACGCAGATTTATTTCCCTCCCCCGCTTGCGGGGGAGGGGTAGGGTGGGGGCCGTTGCCGTTATTCAAGGCAGATCTCCGCCAGTTTGACGAAGGCACGGGCGCGATGGGACAGGCCGAGCCCCAGCGGCGGCAGGCCGTGTTTTTCGATCGAGGTCATCTCGCCAAACGTTCGCGCGTGTCCGTCGGGCAGGAAGGCCGGATCGTAACCGAAGCCGGCGGTGCCGCGCGGCGGCCACACCAGGGTGCCGTCGGCGCGCGCCTCGACCTCTTCGAGATGATCGTCGGGCCAGGCCACGCACAATGCCGAGACGAAGTGTGCCTTGCGCTTGTCGGGTTTGGTCGCGCCGCGTTCCTGCAGCAGGCGTTCGATCCGGGTCATCGCGGCCGTAAAATCCTTGCCCTCGCCGGCCCAGCGCGCCGAGTAGATCCCGGGCGCGCCGTCGAGCGCCTCGACCACGAGGCCGGAATCATCGGCAAAAGCTGGAAGCCCCGTGGCTTTCGACGCCGCGATCGCCTTGATCGCGGCATTGGATCGAAAGGTGTCGCCGGTCTCCTCGGGTTCGCCGAGGCCGAGTTCGCCGGCGGAAACCGCCTCGACGCCATGCGGCGCCAGCAGCTCCCGCATCTCGGCGAGCTTGCCGGGATTGTGGGTCGCGATCACGAGCCTGCCGGTGATTCGACGGTGCATGATCGATCAGACTACGCGATGGCCAGTTTCTGCAAGTCCACCAGACGCCCGACACCTTTGCGCGCCAGTTCCATCAGCGCCAAAAACTCGTCATGCGAGAACGGCGTCTTTTCGGCGGTGCCCTGCACCTCGATGATGCGGCCGTCGCCGGTCATGACGAAATTGGCGTCGGTGTCGGCCTCGGAATCCTCGGCGTAATCGAGGTCGAGCACCGGCGTGCCCTTGTAAATGCCGCAGGAGATCGCCGCGATATTGTCGCGCAGCACCTTGTTGGCCTTGAGCATGTTGCGGTTTTTCATCCAGGCGATGCAATCGGCCAGCGCCACCCAGGCGCCGGTGATCGAGGCGGTGCGGGTGCCGCCGTCGGCCTGAATCACGTCACAGTCGACCGTGATCTGGCGTTCGCCGAGCGCTTCGAGGTCGACTGCGGCGCGCAGCGAGCGGCCGATCAGGCGCTGGATTTCGACGGTGCGACCGCCCTGCTTGCCGGCGGCGGCCTCGCGGCGGGTGCGTTCCAGGGTGGCGCGCGGCAGCATGCCGTATTCGGCCGTGACCCAGCCGCGGCCCTGACCTTTGAGCCAGGGCGGCAGCCGCTCTTCCAGCGTGGCGGTGACCAGCACGTGGGTGTCGCCGAATTTCACCATGCAGGAACCTTCGGCATATTTGACGACGCCGCGTTCCAGCGACACGGGACGCAGCTCATCGGGCGCACGGCGGCTTGGCCGCATGGGGGAATCCTTTCGAAAAATCAGGCAAATCTCGGTTGCGGTGCTTGTAGGAGGGGGA
>JBBRSX010000058.1:0-33689 GCA_038244925.1 Hyphomicrobiales bacterium
CGCCGCCGCACCAGCACCAGCATGTCGCCATAGCGCAGCGGCCGGCGGTCGCTGTTGCTGCCGGTCATGGTACCGCTCTGCACCAGCGTCCTGATCTCGGCCTGAATCCGTCGCGCGAGTTTTACTTCCGGGCTGGTCAGGGAGACGCCGTCGAACGGCGCGCGCCAGCCCTCGATGTCCTGCCGGTCGTCGGCCTCCGCGAGGTCCCAGAGATCGATCAGGCCAGGACCGGCGTCCTCCAGCGAATAATGGATCGGATAGCCGGTCTCGACCGAATGAATGCTGCGGTAGATATCCTGCTCGCGGAACACGTAGTCGACCGACTTCAATATCGCCGGTCCGGACCGGAACGAATAATTGAAGGAGACCGGATCGAATTTGAGTCCGGCATCTTCGAACTTCTTCTTCAGCGCGCGGCGGCGCAGGTCGAATTCGCGCGGCGCCGCGCCCTGAAACGAAAAGATCGACTGTTTCTCGTCGCCGACCGCGAACACCGTGCGCATCACGCCGTCGCGCGCACCGGCGCCTGAGGTGAATTCGGAAATGATATGCGCGACGATGTCCCATTGCCGCGGGCTGGTGTCCTGCGCCTCGTCGATCAGCACATGATCGACGCCGCGGTCGAGCTTGTAATGCACCCAGCCGGAAGAGACGCGGTCGAGCATATCAAGTGTCTTGTCGATCAGGTCGTCATAGTCGAGCAGGCCACGCTCCCGCTTCTCGCGCCGGTAATGCGCTGCGGCTGCGGTCGCGATATGCAGCAGCGCTTCGGTGCGGTCGCGAGCCGTCACAGCGCGACGGCGCTCGATCAGGGGACCGACGCGGAGGGCTTCAGACTCAAACAAACGGCCGATGGCCTGATTGTTGTCGATGAATCTTTTCGTTAGCACCGATTTGCGCGGCGTACGGTCGGTCTCGGTGAGGAACACTCCGAGATAGGAATCGACCTGCGCGGCGCCGGTGAATACCAGGGCTTCGCGCAGCCGGCCGGCGTGGTCCTGATCGGTCTTGTTGCCGGTATCCAGAATGGTCGCTATTTCTTGCCAGCGCGATTGCGGCAGGTTGGGCCCGTCGACGATGTCGCGCTCGACGTTCTCGATGCGATCGTTGGGGTCAACGCCAAGCGCTGCGGAGATTTGCGCGGCCGCGGCATGTGCGCTGCCGGCGGTATCGGTCCAGGCCATGAAGTGGTCGCGGCTCAGGCAGGCCTCGCGCACCACATCCTTGAAAGTCACATCGGCGGCGCTTGCCATCGCCGTCATCAGCGCACGACCGGTCGCGCTTTCGGGGTTACGCGACGCCTCCAGAAAAACGCCGAGATTGGCGCGCTCCATCATCTCGGTCTGGTCGCGGTCGTCGAGCACGGCGAAGCGCGCCGGCACATTGGCTTCGAACGGAAATTGTTGCAGCAATCGCGTGCACAGTGCGTGAATGGTCTGCACCTTGAGTCCGCCCGGCGTTTCCAATGCACACGCGAACAGTTTGCGCGCGGATTTCCGCAAGCGCGCGTTGGGATGTGGAATTCCAGCCTCACGGATCGCGGCATCCAGTTCAGGGTCGTCGAGCGTGACCCAATGGCCCAGGGTGGAAAACACCCGCTCCGCCATGTTGGCGGCGGCGGCCTTGGTGAAGGTGATGCAGAGGATTTTTTCCGGCGGTACGTCGTCGAGCAGCAGCCGGATCACGCGCTGCACCAGCACATGCGTCTTGCCGGAGCCGGCATTCGCGGAGACGAAGGCAGACGCCGCCGGATCTGACGCCCGCGCCTGGGTGGCGCGAACGGCGTCGGGAATGATGCGGGGTGCCTTTACCATTCCTCGATCCCCAGGCCGCCGGCCGCGGACCACTCCTTGATCCGGGCGAGGTCGTCATAGGCGCCGTAGCGGTTCGACCACATCGAAAGGTTCAGCGAGGTATAGGCCTGATCCTCGTTCTCGAAGGCGCGGATCAAGGCTTCGAGTTTTAGTCGTGCCTCGTCGGCTGCGGCGTCGGGCAGTTGCGGCGTATCGTTGTTGCGGATCTTCAGCTCCAGCGTCCGCTGTTCGCCGGGCGGATTGTTGCCGCTGAGCCTGACATAGACGAGTTCGCCGACGGACGAACCGGCGTCAATATCCTTGAATCCGCCCTCTCGCAGGATTGCCGCCTCCAGCGTCAGTTGCGGCGACAGGCCCATCCGCACCTGTTTGCCGGTCGGTGGTTGTCCGGTTTTGTAATCGAGGATCGCAAAACTGCCGTCGTGGCGCCGCTCGATGCGGTCGGCGCGCGCGGAGAGAATGAAGGTCCTGGCATCGTCGAGCGGAATTCCGATTTCACCCCGGGTCTCGGCCTTGATCCTGTCGAGGTTATCGCGCCGCGCCGATTCCCAATCCGCAAACCATGTGGCGATGCGCTGAAATCGCGGCCACCACAGTGCCCGCGCCTCCGGGCGTTCCATCAGCGGCGCGAAATGTTTCTCACCGATACCGCGCAGCGCCTGCGCAATATTGTCCGGAAGCGCTTCGGCATAGGTCTCGGTGAATTCACCGAGCGCGTCATGAATGGCCGAGCCGCGATCGGCCGCCGACAGTGGCATGTCGACGGGATCGAGCGGGTCGAGCCGCAGGATATATTTCGCGTAGATCGTATAGGGATCGCGCAGCCAGTCCTCGATCGCGGTGACCGACAGTTTTAGCGGCCTCGTCGCGCGCGGTGGTTTTGGCGCCGGCTGCTCAAACGGTTCGACCTTCTCGGGCCGGTCCAGCTCGTCGGCGAAGCGGACATAGTTTTCGCCGGCACGCTTCGCATCATTCCAGCGCGCTTCGCCGGCGACGGCCTCTAACCGGTGCAGGAAGCGCGAGGCCACCGCCGGCGCGCCGCCGACCTTGGCCGAATGGGTCAGGATCACCTCGCCGGTGCCGAGCAATTGCGCAAAGTCATGCGCGGAGAGACCGATGCGACGCTCCGGCAGATCGAGGCCGAGCTCATGCCGCATTGGCCGACTCAGCCACGGATCGACCCGCGGCGCCGGCGGCCAGACGCCCTCGACCAGTCCGCCGAGGATCACGCGATCGGTCTCCGTCAACCGCGCCTCGAGCTGGCCGTAGATCTGCAGATGTGCGTTGGCATGCTCCGGCCGCCGCACCATGCGGTCAGCAAAGGCGGTCTGAAACACTTCGGGATAATCGTCGAGCTGGACCATCAGCCCGCTCGGCTTCTGTTCGCCGAGCAGTTCGTCGAACGCCGAAGCCAATGCCGAGCCCTGGCTGCCCTCGAACACCACAGCCACGCCGTTCTGGTCACAGGACAGCGCGATCAGCACTTCGTGGTGGCGTTGCGCGAGTTCGGCAAAATCGAATGGCCGCGACGGCGCCGCGCTTTCCAGCGGTGCAAGCGCTGTCTGCAGGGAGGCGATCAGCGATCGGGCCAGATCCAGTTCTTCCGCTTTCAGTTTCGTTCGCTGTTCGGCCGCGTGGAGCGAGGAAGCTTCCTTGTTGTTCAGCTTGTTGAGCTCGGCGCGGAACCGGTCAAAGTCGCGCGCGAGACCGCCGCTTCCGGCTTGCGGCCGGGTGCCGCGCAATACCGCCAGTTCGAGCACCTCGATCGCGCGTTTGAGCGCCGTGTGCGCGCCGCCGAGCCGAAACAGCGGATGCTTCAGCAGCGCCAGCAGCGTCGGCGGCTCCAATCCCTTCGCGGCGGTCTCCGCCACCAGACGGGCAAAGATGCCGGCGGAGGTGTCCATCAAGGCGTCGCCGCCGGAATCGTCGAATTCGAGATTCCAGCGGGTCAGCGCCGCCATCACCCGTCGCGCCAGCGCGCGGTCCGGCGTCACCAGGGCCGCCGACTTGCCGAGATGGCGGGCCTCGCGCATCGCAATCGCAATCGCCAGCGACTCCATTTCGGAATTCGGCGCCGCGACCACCGCGAGGTTGGTCATCCCGGCTGAAATCTTTGCGGAGATTTCCGGCCGCGCCAGCCGGTCGTGCCACTGTTCGGTCGCGGTCGATGGCCGCATCGTCTCCGACACCAGCACGTCGCGTCCTTGCGGCGTGGGCGTGCCGAGGATTTCGACGTCGCGTCGCTTGATGCCGAAGCGGTCCAGCAAACCCTGCATCGCAAATTGCGGATGGTTCGACGACGGCTGCGTGGTGAATTTGCCCTGCGCATCCCTGACGCCGCCAATCGTCTGCCAGGCCTCGTCGTCGAGGTCGGTATCAAGCCCCGGCAGCACCACCGCGCCGTGCTTGAGGCCCGCGACAACGGACAGGAATTTGGCGGTCGCGGGCATCGAACCGGTCGAACCCGCTGCGATCACCGGGCCACGGTGGTGCGCTGTCAGCCGCGCGGCTTCCGCGTCGATCAGGCGGTCGCGCCGCTCCGCGGGTTCGATCCTGCCGATTTCCTGCAAATGATTTGGCCACTCCTTGCGCGCGATGCGCAGGAATTGCAGCGAGTGCTGCCAGTATTTGTCGAGCTGGTCGGGCACCAGTTTGTCGAGCGCTTCCCAGGCGACGCCCCGCGTCACCATATCGTCCATCAGCCGCGCCAGATCGCCGGCCAGCGCCAGGGTCGATGCCGGGCCGCCGACCACGAGCGGCGCCAGCACCGGACCCTTCGCCCATGCCGCGACGAGGTGCGCCAGCGTCAGCCGGCGTTCGAGCTCGCCGAGCCGCGGCGGAAGGTCGAGCGGCGCCGCACCGCCGAATTGTTCGGCGCCTTCCGAAAACGCCAGTTCGTCCTCGTCGATGTCGCCGAGGGCGACGATGCGCGGCAGGATCGCCGCGTCGGTTTTCAATTCGTCGAGAAAGATTTCACGCGCCAGCCGCAGGGCGCGCCGGGTCGGCAAATAAAGCGTCGCCTGTGCCAGGTTCAACGGGTTGCTGCGGGCCTCGAATCCCTCGACCAGCCGGCCGTCGACCAAAGCGGCGATGACGGTGCGCAACAACGGCGCGGAGACGGGAACGCTGAAAACGCGCATGAGCTGCCTGATTCGAGGTCAGGGCCAATATAGGGAAGGATATCAAAATGGTCATGGCGGGAAGCCATGAAGGCCGCTGTCGTCGCCGGGACGGCCGACCATTGCGCCTGACGCATGGCGCACGGGCCGCGATCAGGGCATAATCCTACTGTGCATGGGGTTGTTTTCGCGATTTTTTATTTGGGCCCCCAGGCAGGGTCTACGCCACGCTTTCCAGAAACGCCTCTTCCGCGGCCTGCACCGCGTCGGGGGTTCCGACATGCATCCAGACGCCGTCGAGCCGCAGGCCGAACAGCCGTTCCTGCTCGTTGGCGCGGTCGAACATTCTGGTCAGCGAGAACTCGCCCGCGGGCGCGTCGGCGAATAGCGAAGGCGACATGATCGCGGCGCCGGCATAGACGAACGGCACCACCTGATGCTCTTTCCGTTTGCGCAGCGCGCCATCCGGCAGCATGCCGTAGTCGCCGCGGCCGGCATAGCCGATGCTGCTGGTGGTCGGCGCCATCAACAGCAGGATGTCCATCCGATCGGGGTCGAAGGTTTCGGCGAGCCGGGTCAGATTGGCGCGCACGCCGTCGATCCACATGGTGTCGGCGTTGAGATGAAAGAACGGCTCGCTGCCGAGCAGGGGCAGCGCCTTGACGACGGCGCCGCCGGTGCCGAGCACCTGGTCGCGCTCATCTGATATCGTGACCCGGGGGTGGGTACGGTTTGCAGTGTGCGCGATGATCTGGTCGGGCAGATAATGCACATTGACCACGGCTTCGCTGACGCCGGCGGCGGCGAGCTTGTCGAGTACATGATCGAGCAGCGGCTGGCCGGCCACGCTCACCAGCGGCTTCGGCAAATTGTTGGTCAACGGGCGCATGCGCAGGCCGAGGCCGGCGGCAAGGACCATGGCTTTGGCAGGCGTAACGGACATGTCGGGAATTCTCGAACCATCATTGGATGCGCCGTGGATCATACCACGGCGATTCGCCGGTTAAAGCGACTGTGAGGCCATAGTCGTCGGACATGACGGCGGTACGACGGCGACGCAGACTTCAGGCCTCGGCATTTTCCGAGCTGCGTTTGCCCGGCTTCTTCTTTTTGTCGCCCTGCTTCAGGAAATTGACGCCGATCTGATCGCCATTGACCCAGGCCAGTTCGCAGCGGCGATAGGCCAGCCCGGTCGAGGACAGCAACAGGAAGAATTCCTTCAGGTGCAGGCCTTCGACGGAACCGTCGACGGTCAGCTTGGCGCCGGTTTCGGAAACGTCTTCCATCACGCAATCGCGCCGCCAGGTGCCGTCGATTCCCATCATGTGCGCGGCAAAGCCGCGCTCAAACGTGACGCGATCGCCCTTGCGCCTCTCCGATGTGGCCATGGTCAGAAATCCTGCTTCCAAGACAGCCGCCCCACGAACCGGGCACAGCCTTTGCCAGCTTAGGGGCAGGGTGGCTAACAACCGGTAAATCAGGAAATCGGCGGTGGCACATTGGCGGCGTACCAGTCGCGCAAACCGGCCAGCGCCGGATGCGCCAGCGAACGGTTCAAATAGGCCCAGATCCGGGGCTGGTGGCGCAGATATTGCGGCTTTCCGTCGCGGCGGTTGAGCCGGGCGAAGATGCCCAGCAGCTTTGTATTCCGTTGCGCCGACATGATGGCGTAGAGCTCGGCACAGTCCGCAGGATCGAAGCTGCTGTCGGCTGCCAGCCGCGCCTTGATGTAGCGGGTCAGCAGCGCCAGCTCGAGCTGTTCCGGGACGTCGATCCGGGCATCTTGCAGCAGCGAGGCCAGATCGTAGGTGACCGGTCCCAGCACCGCGTCCTGGAGATCGATAATGCCGACGCGGGAAATCCCGGACCGCTCGCTGAGCCAGATCAAATTGGGAGAATGAAAATCCCGGATCGCCCAGGTGCGCGGCGACGCGACGGGCTTCGCAAGCAACTGGCGCCACATCGTGGCGAATTCGGTCCGCTGCTCGTCGGTCGGCTCCGTGCCGCGATCCGGCATATACCAGTCCAGCATCAGCGCCATCTCCGTCAGCAGGGCATCGGCATCGAAGACGGGAATGGCGTAGCTGACGTCCGGCGTCAGCGGCAGGATTTCGGGCAAGACTTCACGGTGCAGGGCCGCCAGCACATCGGTGGCGGCCTCATAGCGTTCTGCGATCGGGCGCGGCGGATCGCCCTCGACGACACCGGCGCCGCCAAAATCCTCTGTGATCAGGAAACCTGAATCGAGATCGGCGTGGTGGATCGCGGGCGCGGAGAAGCCACGCTCGCGCAGGCCATTGGCGATGGCCACGAACGGCCTGACGTCCTCGGCGAGATGAACGAGGGCGCTGTAGGACTTCCCGTTGCGGATCACCGGGCCATCCGGACGCGGCGGCGAATTCATCAGGATGACAGTGCCGCCGTCCTGGGTCAGCCGCGCATAGGAGCGCGTCGAGGCGTCGCCGGGCATCCGCGCGCGCACCGAATCCATGAAGCCGGCGGCTTCGAGGAATTGACGCAGCGTGCGCAACCGTTCGACCTGCGCGGCGGCCTTGCCGTAGCCGGTGATCGAAGCGGCGCGCGCGCTGGACCCGAACGAAGGGCGGTGGCTGAGGGCGATGTCGATGCGATCGCCGGGAAGCGCGTCCGGCGCGCGTTCCGGCCATTCGATCAGCGCCAGCGCGCCGTCGGGCAGCGGTGACAGTCCGATCTCTTCCAGTTCGCTTGCATCATTGATGCGGTAGAGATCGGCATGGAGAATCGGAAACGGCTGGTCGTAGTTTTGCGCCAGCGTGAACGTCGGGCTCGGCACCTCCAGGGCATCGTCGCCGGCGAGGTAGCGGATCATGGCGCGCGCCGCTGCGGTTTTGCCGGCGCCGAGATCGCCCGACAGCGTGATGACGTCGCCGGGGCCGACCAATAGCGCCAGATCGGCCATCAAATGCGCGGTTGCCGCCTCGTTCGCCAGTGCCACCTGGAATGTCGCGGGCTCGGTCATTCGGCGGCGTTACGATGCGCGTTCTGGTCGATCGGAAAATCGCAACTGACCGTCGTGCCCTGGCCGACCGCTGAATCGACCCGTACCTTGCCGCCATGCAGTTCGACAAAGGAGCGCACCAGCGACAGGCCGAGGCCGGCGCCGCGATGGCGCGAGCCGTTGGAATGGCTCTCGAACCAGTCGAACACCTTGTCCTTCACATCGGCCGGAATGCCGGGGCCGGAATCGGTGACGGTGAAGGTGACCCGATGTTCAGTTCGCCGTGCGCTGATCGTGACCGCCGCGTCGTGCGGCGAGAAACCGACCGCATTGGCGAGCAGGTTATAGAGCACCTGCACCACGCGGCGTTCGTCACCGGTGAAGCCGCCGATATTCGGATCGATGTCGACCTTGAGTTCGATACGATCGGTCGCGAGCCGGTCCTGAATGCCTTCGGCGGCGTCGTGGATCGCCTTTGCGATATTGACCGGGCCGAGTTCGAGCTTCATGGCGCCGGCGTCGATGGTGGCGAGATCGAGAATATTGTTGGTGAGCGCCAGCAGCGCGTTGGTCGATTTGGTGACGTAGTCGAGATACTCGGCCTGTTTCGGCGTCAGCGGGCCGGTCGAGGGATCGCTGAGGAAATGCGCGAAGCCGATGATGGTCGTGAGCGGGGCGCGCAATTCGTAGGATACGTGGTGGACGAAATCGACCTTCATCTGGTCGGCGGCCTCGAGCGCCTCGTTACGCTCGCGCAGCGCCCGCTCGACATTCTCGGTATCGCTGATGTCCTGGAAGGTCAGCATGGTGGCGCCGTCGGGCAACGGCATGGTCATGCAGTCCAGTACGCTGCCGTCCTTGCGTTCGAGCTTCAGCGCCGCCTGCGCCCGGTTCTCGATCGCCGTGATCGCCTCGCGCAGCGTCCGCCACGCCGCGACGTCGTCGAACAGCGGCTTGCACCAGGCTTCCACGGTCTCGATGTGGGGCTGTTCCTTCAGCGATTCAGCGGACAGTTTCCACATCTTCGCGAAGGCGGGGTTGAACAGTTCGACGCGGCCGTTGCTGCCGAACACCGCCACCGCTTCGACGAGATTGTCGAGCGTCTCGTGCTGGACCCTGGTCAGCCGGTCGAACCGGCGCGCCAGATCGAGGCTTTCGGTGACGTTGTCGAACAGATAGGTGACGCCACCTTCGAGGTTCGGTGTGGTGACGACGCTGACCGCGCGGCCGTCCGGCAGGAACCAGGTGTAGGTCTCGGGTTCGACGGCGCGATAGGCCTCGTGCAGTTTGGCCTTCCAGGCCCTGAAGTCCGGCTGCTCCGGCAATTTGCGCGCCGCGCGCAGCCGGTCGAGCACGCTGGAATCGTCGGGGTTGGCGTCGAGAAACGCCTGATCGAGGCCCCACAGCCGCCGGAAGGATTCGTTGTAGAAGGCGAGCCGCCGCTGGCCGTCGAATACGGCGACCCCTGACGACAGCTGGTCGAGGGTGCGGCGATGCGCTTCCGCCATCCGGTCCATGGCGGCGCGGAGCGAGGTGGCCTCGCTGGCGTCGATCGCGATTCCGGCGCTGCCGGCCGCGAGCTTCAGCGCCTGCACGTCATAGATGCGACGTTCGCCTCCGACCACGATCGGCAGCCGCGCGCTGTAGGTCAGGTTGTCGTGCAGCGTGCGGCTCATCTCGGCGCGCTGGTCGGTCTCCAGCAGTTCGAGGTTGCGGTGGATGGTATCGGCGACGCCGGTACCCTCGGTGGCCCGCACATAGGCGGTATTGGCATAGCGCAAATTGCCTTCCGCGCTCTTGGCCCAGATCGGCCAGGGGGCGGCGGCGGCAAAGTCGCGCAGCAGGTCGGTCTCTTCCTGCAGCGCCTTGTAGCGCAGGTTGGATTCGGCGAGTTCACGGCGCAGCCCGCCGAGTTCGCGAATCCTGACAATGGCTTGGCCGCCGATGGCGCGGCCCATCGCCTCGATCGCGCGGCCGTTCGAGGTCGAAAGGTTGAGCAGGAAACCCTCGCCGGCCTCGCGCAGCGCGTCGACGGCATGGTCCATTTGCAGTGCCGGTTCCGGCGGCAGCCAGGTTCCAAAGGCGAGGATGCGCTGCGGCGAATTCTGTGCGGCATCCTGTGAGATCAGCAGCGAGGTGTCGCCGCTGATTTGCGGACGGTGCTCGCCCGCGGCCCAGGAAATCAGGATTTGCGGCTCGGCGAACAACAGGGCCCGCAGGCGGTCGGCCTGGACCTGTAATTCGGCGACGTCGGCGCGCAGGCGCAGCTCAATGCGGGTGGCCCGGACGCGGGTGCGCATCATCAGGATCGCCGCCACCACGGAAAAGCCCAGCAGCGCCAGTGCGGTCGTCAGCACCGCGAATTCCTGATGATTGAAGTCGAACCAGGCTGAAATCGCCTGCTCAAGCGTCAAATCGCCGGCAGATGCGGGTTCCGACGCGACCGAGAAAATCGTGGCGAGCGCCATCAGGCCGTGGCGCGCCAGTGAGGTGCACGACAGCAGGTTTCGACGCATCGCCGCGACTACGCCCGACATAATTTGCCCCAGAACGCACGACTCCAATGCGCGAGCGTCTTCCCCACGCCGTGCACGAATCGAGTGACATTATCCGCTTCGGGAGTCTGCCGGTAAGAGTCCAGACCGTGAACGTGAATCTGCTTGTGAAAAAATGAGCGGGTTACCGCTCGCGGGCCGGTCAAGGGCGCGGGGCGAGTTGCAGTTTCATCACCGAAATGACGTCATTCAACTGCGTGGGGTCGTCGGTGGTGCGTTTCACCAGCAGCGCGCCCTGAAGGGCGGCGAAAATAAATCGGGCGACTTTTGGTGCCGGCGCCGGCAGCTTCAATTCGCCGCGCGCTACCCCGCGCTTGAGGATCTTGGTCAGCCATACCTGATGCGTCCGGAAAAAATGATCGACCCGTTCGCGCAGTTCCGGCGGCAGCGCCAGCATTTCGCCGGCCAACGCCCCGCTGAGACAGACCCGGTCGGGCGTGCTGGCGAATTTCAAGTAGGGCTGCACGTAGAAATCGAGCATCGCCATCGAGGATTGCGACTGGTCGTCGGCAGCAGCCGTCAGCCCGGCCCCGAACCGGTCGCTATACCGGTCGACGACCGCAATCCCCAAGTCGGCCTTGGAGGCGAAATGATAGTGAATACTGGCCTTTCGGATGCCGAGGCTGTCGGCGATGTCCTGGTAGCTGAAGGCGCTGTAGCCGCGAGTCTGGATCAGCGTCTCGGCGAGATCGAGGATCTGTTCGGCGGTCTCTGATCGCGGCTTCGGCGCCGTCGTCGTAGCCATTTTTGTCCTGTCATGACATCGGGCGCAGATGACCTCGCTTCGCCCAATAGGTCGCGCCGGCGGCCGAACCAAATCCAGTGCGCGAGCCTGCGGGATTCCTGATCCAGGTTCCCGCGCCGTACGATCCGGATTGGTCCGACAACTCGCCGGAAAGCACGAATATCTCCTCGCCGCCCGGCAGGTCGGTCTCGATTAGATGGGTTCCCGGCGGCATCCGCTCAAGGGTTACGCTTTCTCCGGCATCGGGCGCAAGAAAGAGCTGTAGCTGGATCGGACCTTTGGGGTCTGCCAGGGCCTTTGTCGTGTCGATGACGACCCGTTTGGTTTCAGTCGGCTGCATCTGCCGCAGCTTGACGAGGATGGTGCATCCGGGAATCGTACGCGGCGTATGGCGGCTGCGCGGCGGGTTGCGCACATACGTGCCTTTGCCATAGTCGCCGTGCTCGTCGGAGAAAACGCCGTCGAGGACGAGAAACTCCTCGCCTAGCCCATGCTCGTGGGCGGGAAACGTGCTGGCAGGCGCATAGCGGACCAGCGATGTCGCACGCGCTACCTCGCCGCCGATGCGGTCGAGCGGGCGGCGCTCGATACCGGCCTGCGGCGATGGAATCCAGGGCAGCGTATCGGTCGCGATCACGACACGTTGAGTGAAGTCGGCGTTGATGAGCTCGTTCATTGGTTCGCTCCGCTTTTTATTGGCGCATGGTCTCGTCGGAAAACCGGTTCCCACTTTTCCGGATCATGCGCTCTAAAAACGCTCGGAAAACGGCCGCAGGTCCATCTCATGGGTCCATGCCGACGGATGCTGCGCCGAGAGATCGAGATAGGTCTGCGCGATCGCATTTGCCATCATCCGGCCCGAAGACGCCGCCCCGAAGCGCCGGTCGGTTTGGGGTTCGTCGATCAATCCGTCGAGCATAACATGCGCGACATGCACGCCTTTCGGACCGTATTCGCGCGCCAGCGATTGCGCCAGACCGCGCAGCGCGAATTTGGCGGAAGCGAACGCCGAGAAATTGGCAGCTCCGCGAAGCCCGGCGGTGGCGCCGGTCAGGATGATGGTGCCCCGCCTGCGCGCCGCCATGTGCGGAATGACGGATTGGGCCGCAACGACGGCGCCGAGGCATGCGACGCGCCAGGCATGTTCGAACTCGTCCGCCGTGGTCTGCTCGAACGGTTTGATGACAAGGGAATGCGCGTTGTGAATCAGGACGTCGATCCGGCGCGCATAGGGTTCGATCGCCGCCGTCGCAGCCGCGACTTGCGTGATATCGCAAGCGATATGCCTGTAACGGCCGCCAGCCAGCTCGATCCGTTGCGTCAGATGTTCCGTCGACCGGTCGGTCCGGGAGATGCCGACCACGTCGTGGCCCGCCCGGGCGAAGGTCTCGGCAATCTCGGCGCCAAGACCTTCGGCCGCGCCCGACAGCAACAGCGTGCGCCTGATCACCAAGAGCGTCAGATCCAGCGCAGGATGCTGGCGATGATGGCGATCTGCGCCAGCCAGCCGGCGGTGAAGGTCAGCGTGCGTGCAGCGGGGATGCCGGCGGAGTAGACCACGAAGTGAAGCAGGCGCGCGAAGAAGTACACCACCACGGCCGCCTTGGTCGCCGCGCTGGAGATGCCGAGCACATGCGCGGTGAGAACGATGGGCGCGAAGATCGCGAGGTTCTCGATGGCGTTGGTGTGCGCCTTGCTGGCGCGCTGCGCCCAGGTCGAGAGCGAGCCGCTGTCAGGCGCGCCGCCGGCGAGCGCTCCGCCCAGTCCGGTCATGACGACGCGGTTGAGAACGTAGGGCACCCAGAACAGTGCCGTCATCAGTGCGGTCAACGTCAGCCAATAGAGCTCTGTGGTCACAGTCTAAACCCCCCTGTTTGAGAACGAGGGGTGTTCTGTCTACCTTCTAGTAGGTAGAGTCAAGCGGCGTGACCGATCTCCGCCTTGCGGTGTGGCTCCAGCAGGCGTCGGATCACTCAGAGTTGAAGGGAATCAGCGCCCGGTCGAGCCGAAGCCGCCGCTGCCACGGTCGGTTGCCGTAAGCGATGCCACGGCGACAAGCTCCGCCTGCACCACCGGCGCGATCACCAATTGCGCGATGCGCTCGCCGCGTTTGATCGGAAACGGCGCGGAGCCATGGTTGATCAAGAGCACGTTGATCTCGCCACGATAGTCCGCATCCACCGTGCCCGGTGAATTCAAAACCGTGACGCCGTGCTTGGCGGCCAATCCGGAGCGTGGCCGCACCTGCGCCTCATAGCCGCGCGGCAGCGCGATGCTGAGGCCAGTCGGCACCATCGCGTATTTTCCGGGCGGCAGGATCAACGGCGTTTCGGCCGGTACCGCCGCCAGCAGATCGAGGCCGGCGGCATCCGCGCTCTGATAGGCCGGCAGCGCGAGGCCTTCGCCGTGCGGCAGTTGCTGGATGTCGACTTTTACGGTGGCGCTCACGAGGTCTTCCCCACTTTCTTTTTGATTTCCTTGGCGATCTTCGCCACCAGTTCGGTCGCGACCTGTTCCTTGGTCATTACCGGCCAGGATTCTACCTTGATGTCATCAACGGCAATCTTGTCTGCGCCCTCGCGTGTCAACAGATGCACGGTGTTGCGGTCGCCACCCATCACGCCCGTTGCGGGCGAAACGTCGTTGGCAACGATCCAGTCGCAGCCTTTTCGCGCGATCTTGGCCTTGGCGTTGTCGATCAGATGCTCGGTCTCGGCGGCAAAGCCGATCACCAGCGGCGGGCGCTTGTCTTTCAGCTTCGAGATCGTGGCGAGAATGTCGGGATTTTCCACCAGTTGCAGCGGCGGCATGCCGTCCGCCGTCTTTTTCAATTTCTGCTCGCCTTCACTGGCGACGCGCCAGTCGGCGACGGCCGCGGCGAAAATCGCAATATCCGCCGGCAAGGCGGCTTCTACACGATGCAGCATGTCGCGCGCGGACTCCACCCGGATCACCGACACCCCCGGGGGATCGCGCAATTCGACCGGGCCGGAAACCAGCGTGACATCGGCGCCGGCGGCCTGCGCGGCGGCGGCGATCGCAAAACCCTGCTTGCCGGAGGAGCGGTTGGCGATGTAGCGCACCGGATCGATCGGCTCATGCGTCGGTCCTGCCGTGATCAGCACGCGCTTGCCGGCCAGCGGACGCGGTCGCGGCGGCCGCAGGATATCGACTGCCGCAGCCGCGATTTCGGCCGGCTCCGACATTCGCCCGACGCCGGCCTCGCCCGCTTCGGCCATTTCGCCGGCAGCGGGGCCGATCATGGCGACGCCATCGCGCCGGATCTGCAGCACGTTGCGGCGGGTGGCGGCGTTGTTCCACATCTGCGGGTTCATCGCCGGCGCCAGCAGGATCGGCCGGTTGGTGGCGAGCAGGATCGCGCTGGCAAGGTCGTCGGCGTGGCCCTGCGCCATCTTCGCCATCAGGTCCGCGGTCGCCGGCGCCACCACGATCAGATCGCATTCGCGCCCCAGGCGAATATGCCCGGCGTCGAACTCGCTCTCGGCGTCGAACAAATCCGTATAGACGCGCTCATGCGACAGCGCGCTGGCGGCGAGCGGAGTGACGAATTGCTGCGCCGCCTTGGTCAGCACGCAGCGAACGTGGACGTGGCGCTCCTTCAGCCGACGGATCAGGTCCAGCGCCTTGTAGGCGGCAATGCCGCCGCCGATGATCAGGGTGACGCGCGGCTCGCCGGTGGCGTTCGCGGCCCGTGGTGACGGCAAGGGGGCCGCTGCGAGCGGCGGCGCTATCGCGGAGCCCGGCAAGTGGGGGCTCCCCTGGATCAGATCTCCGAGGATGACCCGGACCTCCTCCTCGACCGAGCGGCCGTGACTGGCGGAGCGCAGCCTTAGATAGGTTTTGACGGCGTCGTCGAGCTTTCGGATGGTGATGCTGGCCATGGATGGCTCCTAGCAGGAATTGATTGCATTGATATCAAAATAATGATACCATTGCAATCAAAGCTGCCGCACCGCGAGCAAAATTCCGATGAAGGTGGCCGCGATAATCCACAGCGCGATGGTGCGCCAGCGGTTCTTGCGGCCCTCGGTCCGGCCCATCGCCGCGATCGTCTCCGGCGACAGCGTAACGCCCTCGCGCGTCATCTTTTCGAGATTTTCAAGCACCGCGACCGCGCGCGAGGCAATCGCCGGCAGGCTTGCCACCACCCGCCCGAGTTCGCCGGCGCCCGACATCGCGCCCTGAATGCGCCCGATGGGCCCGAGATTGCGCTCGATCCATTCGCGCACCACGGGATCGGCGACCTTCCAGATGTCGAGTTTTGGATCGAACCCGCGCGCCACGCCTTCGACCACGACCATGGTCTTCTGCAGCAGGATCAGTTCGGGGCGGGTCTGCATGTCGAACAGGCCGGTGACCTCCAACAAAAGGGTCAGCAGCTTCGCCATCGAGATTTCTTCGGCAGTACGGTTGTGGATCGGCTCGCCGATGGCGCGGATCGCTTGCGCGAAATTTTCCACCGAATGATGCCCTGGCACATAACCGGCCTCGAAATGCACCTCCGCGACGCGGCGATAGTCGCGGGTGATGAAGCCCAGCAGAATTTCGGCGAGGAAGCGCCGTTCCTTCAGCCCGAGCCGTCCCATGATGCCGAAGTCGACCGCGACCAGGCGGCCGGCATCGTCGAGGAACAGGTTGCCGGGATGCATATCGGCATGGAAAAAGCCGTCGCGCAGCGCGTGGCGCAGAAAGCTCTGGATCACCTTGCGGCCGAGATCGGGCAGGTCGACCTGCGATTGCTCGAGGCGCACGTGGTCGTTCAGCGCGATGCCGTCGATCCACTCCATCGTCAGCACGTTGTGTGTGGTGCGGTCCCAGTCCACGGTCGGCACGCGGAAATCCGGATCGTTCCGCGTATTCTCCGCCATCTCGGACATCGCGGCCGCTTCCAGCCGCAAGTCCATCTCCATCGCGACCGAGCGCGACATCGTGTTGATGACTTCGATCAGCCGCAGCCGCCGCGCTTCGGCGGAATGCGCTTCGGCGTTGTTGGCGACAAAGAAGAAATCGGCGAGGTCGCGGCGGAATCGCGCGGCGACGTTGGGCCGCAGCACTTTGACGGCGACGTTTTTGTGCTCGCCGTCGCGTTCGACCACGCCGCGATGCACCTGCGCGATCGAGGCCGCGGCGACCGCCGGCCCGAGGTTGACAAAAGCCTGCGCCACAGGGCGTTCCAGCGATGTAGCGATGACAGCTTCGGCCTCGGCCTCCGAGAATGGCGGCAACCGGTCCTGCAGGGCTTCCAGATCGCGCGCCATCGCGACACCGACCACGTCGGGCCGGGTCGCGAGGAATTGCCCGAGCTTGAGATAGGCCGGTCCAAGCCGCGTCAGCGCGCGTGACAATCTTGGGCCGGATTTGGCGCCGGGACGCTCGATCAGCCGCGCCATGCGCAGCGCGAGTTGGCCGGGCGGCGGCACCAGGCTCGGATCGACCACGCCGAACACGCCTTCGCGCGCGAACACGAAAGCGGCGCGGACCAGTCGCGCAATGTGGGTCGTCGCAGAAATCACAAACGCCAACCCGAATGCAATGCCACGATACCGCCGGAGAGGCTTTGGTGCTTCACCCGCGAAAAGCCGGCGGCGCGGATCATGTCGGCGAACGCGTTGGGCTTCGGAAATTTCCGGATCGATTCGACGAGGTATTGATACGATTCGGCATCGCCGGTTATGGCGCGGCCGAGCGGCGGGATCACCTTGAACGAGAACAGGTCGTAGATCCGGTCGAGCCCGGGGACATCGACGGTGGAGAACTCCAGGCAGAGAAACCGGCTGCCGGGCTTGAGCACGCGATAGGCTTCGCTCAAGGCAAGATCGATCCGCGGCACGTTGCGGATGCCGAATGCGATGGTGTAGGCGTCAAAACTGCGATCGGCGAATGTCAGTGCCTCGGCATTGCCTTCGACGAACGAGACCTGCTCGTCGAGATGGCGGGATGTGGCACGGGTGCGGCCGACGTCGAGCATGTCGGTGTTGATGTCGCAGACGGTGGCGCGGAAGCCGGAGCCGGCCGCCTTGGCGGCGCGGAACGAAATATCGCCGGTGCCGCCGGCGACGTCGAGCAGCGCAAACGGCGCATCGCCCTTCGGCGGGTTCAGCGCCGTGATCATGATGTCCTTCCAGATCCGGTGCAGGCCCACCGACATCAGGTCGTTCATCAGGTCGTAGCGCTTGGCCACGCTGTGAAAGACGTCATTCACCAGCGTCTGCTTGTCCCCGAGGGGGACGTCCCTGAAGCCAAAATGGGTGGTTTGGTCCGGCCGATCCATCAACTCTACTCCACACCCTGGACCATAGCGCGCCCGTCGCAATGGCGCTATCACGTCACCTTCATAAGGTGAATGCCTGCATGCCTGAATTGCCTGAAGTCGAGACCGTCCGCCGCGGCCTGCAGCCCGCCATGGAGGGGTCTAAAATCCTCAAAGCGGAAGCCCGGCGCAAGGATTTGCGGTTTCCCTTTCAAAAAGATTTTATCGCGCGGCTCGAAGGCCAGACCGTGACCGGCCTCGGCCGCCGCGCCAAATACCTGATGGCGGATCTCGGCTCGGGCGACGTGTTGCTGATGCATCTGGGCATGTCCGGCTCGTTCCGGGTGCTGGAAGGCGGCGCCAACAAGACGCCGGGCCAATTCCACCACCCGCGCAGCGACGAACGCGCCCATGACCACGTCGTGTTTCACATGTCGTCGGGCGCTGCAGTGGTATTCAACGACCCGCGCCGCTTCGGCTACATGAAGATCATCGCCCGCAATGCGCTCGAGGACGAGCCGCTGTTGAAGGGCCTCGGCCCGGAGCCGCTCGGCAATGAATTCGATGCCGCGATGCTGGCGCATGCCTGCGCCAACAAGAAGACCAGCCTGAAGGCGGCGCTGCTCGACCAGCGCGTGGTCGCGGGCTTGGGCAATATCTACGTCTGCGAGGTGCTGTTCCGCGCCCATCTGTCGCCGCGCCGGCTGGCGGCGACGCTGGCCACCAAAAAAACCGCCGAACCCACCGACCACGCCAAACGCGTGGTGTCGTCGATCCATGCCGTGCTGAACCAGGCGATCAAGGCCGGCGGCTCCTCCATCAGCGATCATCGCCTGACCTCGGGCGAACTCGGCTATTTCCAGCATTCGTTCAGGGTGTACGACCGCGAGGGCGAGACCTGCCAGACCGCCGGCTGCGGTGGCATCGTGCGGCGCTTCGTCCAGAACGGTCGCTCGACCTTCTGGTGCCCGAAATGCCAGAAATAGCGACGCCGACGCTGCAGACCCCGCGATTGATGCTGCGGCCGCTGGCGCCATCCGATGCGCCTGACATCCAGCGCCATTTTGACAACTGGAACATCATCCGGCATCTCGCGCGCGTCGTGCCCTGGCCGTACCCGGATGATGGCGCGGAAACCTTCGTCAAACTGCAACTGGAAAAGATCGCCGCAGGTGAAGATCTCTATCATTGGGTTCTGGCGCTGCGATCCGGGAATGGCGAAGCGATCGGAAGCATTCATTTTCGCCCGCGCGCGGATAGTCCCAAAGGCAATCGGGGATTTTGGCTGGCAGAGCCCTACTGGAATCAGGGATTGATGACCGAAGCCGTCGCTGCGGTGAACGACTTTGCCTTCACCACGCTCGGCATCGAGAGCTTTTACGTCTGCAACGCGGCCACCAACGTAGCGTCACGCCGGGTCAAGCAAAAGACCGGCGCCGAATTCATCGGCTACATCGAGCTTGCCCATCACGACGGCCAGTCGAGATCGGAAAAATGGCGCGTGACCAGGGAAAGCTGGTTGCGCGGAAAAGTGTAGGGCCCGTTATCGCCAGCGAAGCGAAGCAATCCGGCCGGGGCTGGCTGTCCGGATTGCTTCGTCGCCGCACTCCTCGCCTGGGCGAGGAAGAAACGCGCACCTTCTTCTGAAGGCGCGCGCTATCGCTGATGTCGTCAACCCGATCGGGAAATCAGGCGACGTACGTCGCTATTTCTGTCGACGTCTCGATTAACACCGGAGCCAGCGGGGCTTCCGGCAGGTTGCTGACGATCACCTCGTGCCGGACGATGACGCTGCCGTTCAGCTTGGCCTCGACCCATTGCCATAGGCCGCGGATTTCCTCGGCCGATTTGCTCGCAGGTGCATATTCGCTGACCGCAAGGCCCGCGCTGAGCGCGTCCTGGTGATCGTTGCGCATCACGATGAAGGGTTGGGCGACGATGCCCTCGACATCGAGTGCGGCTTCATCGCCGAGCGTGGTCGCCGCGTTGTTGAGGCGTTGGCCGCGCATCGGCGTCTGGTTCAGAACGTAGGCGAATGGCTTGTTCCAGGCGCGCGCCAGACTGAGCGTCGCCGCGGTTGCCTCGATGTCGGCGATGCTCGGGCGCGCCGGGATCAGGCACAAATCTGCATAGCGAATGGCCGAGGTCGTCGCGGCGCTGATACCGGCCGATGTGTCGATGATCGTGAGCGTAACGCCGTCGCGATCCAGCGTTTGCAGCCGCTGCTCGACGTCGCCGGCAACATAGACCGGCTCGACGATCGGTTCGGCATAGGGACGCCGGCTTTGCCAGTTCGAAAGCGTGCCTTGCGAGTCGGTCTCAATCAGGCGGACGGTGTGTCCGGCCTGAATGGCCGCCAGCGCGAGGCCGATGGCAAGCGTGCTTTTACCGGAGCCGCCCTTTTGGGTGGCCAAAACGATCGTCTGCATGGGTGGTCCTTTGGATAGCTTTTCAGGGGCTCTGCGGGTACGCCACACCAAGTCGCACCGCATTCTTGCGATACCGAGCGCTATGCTCGCTCAGACTTGCCCAGCCCGATCCAAAGGCCGTTGGGGGATCGCGGTTGTCCGAATCAATAACACCGCCATGATGCCCGAATATAAAACTATGGCTATTCCGGACGAATACGGACGTATTTGCACCGTAACGCCGTCATCGGCACCAGAAAAACAAGCAGGAACCAAGCATGACCGGTAACTGGCGGGATCGCGCGGCCACCACCTTTCAATGTCAGAAGCAGCCGGCGTCCGGCAGCCGCGGCATGGTCGTCAGCAATCATCCGCTGGCTTCGGCCGCGGGTGCGGAAATGCTCGCTGCCGGCGGTAACGCGATCGATGCCGCGATTGCGACGCTGTTCACGCTGACGGTGGTCGAACCGATGATGGTCGGCATCATCGGCGGCGGCATGGCGCATATCCGGCTCGCCGATGGCAGCCATCGTTTCATCGACGGCCAGAGCACGGTGCCGGCGGCGGTTCGTCCTGACACCTACAAATCCAAACCGGGTTCGGCGCATGACGTGTTCGACACCGTCGGCGATGAAAATCTGACCGGTCCAAAGGCGGTCGCGGTGCCGGGCTCGCTGAAAGCCTGGTGCGAGACGTTGCAACGGTTCGGCACCATGAGCCTTGCCGATGTCATGCAGCCCGCGATCAAGCATGCCTCGCGCGGCTATGCGGCGACGCCGTATTTGCACGAATGCATCACCGACAGCGCCGTGGACATGCTGAAGGACAAAGCGATCTCGGCGATCTATCTGCCTGGTGGTGTGGCACTGAAAACCGGCGAGCGCGTGGTGCAGTCGGAATATGCGGAAACGCTGAAGCACATTTCACAGCACGGCGAAGCCGCGCTGTATCAGGGGCCGCTCGGCGATATCCTGGTCGATTACATGAAGGCGAACGGCGGCTTCATCACCCGCGAGGATCTCAGGACCTACAAGACCGTCGAACGCCAGCCGATCCGTGCTGATTATCGCGGCTGGGAAATTCTGGGACCGCCGCCACCCGCGGCCTCCGGCGTGCACATCGCGCAGATGCTCAACATTCTCGAAGGCTATGACATCGCTAAGCTCGGCTTCGGTTCGGCGGAGACCATTCATTACCTGGCCGAGGTGCTGAAGATCGCCTTTGCCGATCGGGCGGCGGCGAGCGGCGACCCTGACTTCATCAACGTGCCGGTGGAACGTCTGACCTCGAAAGCCTATGCCGGCGAACGCCGCCGCGCGATCGACTCCGGCCGCGCGCAGGCCTGGGGTGCCGGCGTGGCGCAGCTCGAAGGCGCGCACACCACGCATATGACGGCCGCGGATTCGTTCGGCAACGTGGTCGCGACCACGCAGACCATCAACAACCTGTTCGGCGCCAAGATCCTGATCCCCGGACTCGGTACCGTGCCGAACAATTACATGAACCTGTACGATCCCCGTCCGGGCCATGCGCTGTCGCTGGCGCCGGGCAAGCGCGTCACCACCTCGATGTCGCCGATGATGGCGCTGCGCGACGGCAAGCTCGTCTACGCGCTCGGCCTGCCCGGCGGAAAACGTATTTTCCCGAGCGCGATGCAGGCACTGGTCAATTTGATCGATCACGGCATGAGTTTGCAGGAGGCGGTCGAGGCGCCGAGGGTCTGGACCGAGGGCAATGCGCTTGAGGTTGAACTCGCGGTGCCGGACAGCGTTCGTGGCAAACTCGCATCGATGGGCCACAAGGTGCAGGCAGTGCCGACGGTCGCCGGCGGCATGAACGGCATCCAGTTTCACGACGACGGCCGCATGTCGGGCGCGGCCTGCTGGCGCGCCGACGGGACACCGATCGGTATCGCGGGCGGACTTGCGCGTGCGGGGGTGAGGTTCGGCCTTGCGTAACGTGGCTGCGGCGTTCTCTGCGTTCGGCAATTATTGCTGCAGGTGCGTCGTGATTCGTACTCGCGCTCAATGCCACCATCGAAGCGGCGCGCGCCGGCGAAGCCGGCCGGGGCTTCGCCGTGGTGGCGTCCGAGGTCAAGAGTCTCGCGGAGCAAACCGCGAAGGCAACCGATCAGATCGGCGCCCAGATCGCTTCGATCCAGAATTCGTCCAGCGAGGCGGTGACGGCGATCCGGGGGATCACGGCGACGATCAGCGAGATGAACGAGATCGCGTCTGCGATTGCCAGCGCTGTCGAGGAGCAGGGCTCGGCGACGCAGGAGATCGCCCGCAACGTGCAGCAGGCCGCGCTAGGCACGGGTGAAATCTCGTCGAACGTCGTCGGTGTTCAGCAGGCGGCCGGCGATACCGGCGCTGCTGCCCACCAGGTACTGCAGGCGTCGAGCGAGTTGTCCCGGCAGTCCGAGACGATGCGAGGTGAGGTCGAAACCTTCCTCAGCAACATCAAGGCCGCCTGATCCGCAAGATATGCGCCTCTCCGCGCAAAGCGCGGGGAGGCTCGTTTTCTTCGATCCCGCCGACTGGCTACTTCCGCACGCAGATTACGCGCACCACCGCCGCCTTCGCATCCGCCGAGCCGCCCGCCGGGTTAATGCCATTTGCCGTGAGGAAGTCGCGCACCGTATCCGACGTCACCAGCACCGCCTGCGCTCCCGGCGTCGGGCTCGCAGGCCCCGCCACCAGCACCGGCTTCAGCAGCGCGATCCCGGCGAACTTGCCGTCGCCGTCGAGCGCGGCGGCGCCGGAAAAGCCGAGCGCCGGTGGCGGTGAAAGCGCGACATCGCTGCCGCCCCCGAGCTGAGCCACCGAGGCCTTGACGCTGCTGACGGCCGAGCCGCCGCCTTGATTCTGCGGATCGGCGATGCCGGTGAGGTCCAGCGCGGTTTTCGCCGCGACATTGGAAAGATTGAGCGCCTTCAGCCCGCGCGCGCCGTAGATGCGCAGCAGCGCGAGATCGTGCTCCTTGTCCTCGGCGACCCGATCGGCATTGCCGAAACCTGATATCGCGACCGCAAGGCAGCCGTCGGTGATTTGACGATCGGCGATGATGGCGCCGTCGTCGCTGACGATGACCCCGGTGCCGTATTCGACGGTCTTGCGCGGCGGCGGCCCTGCGGCCTGCACGCCCGACGGAAACGCGTTGAACGCGCTCGACATCGCGATCACCACCGGCTCCACGGTATTCTCGGTGGCCTGATCGTAGAGGATGGTGAGAATGCGGACTTCATCGCCCTTGAAGGTGCCGCGCACATAAAACTTCTTCAGGCCCTGCAGGCCGGACAGCACGAAGAAGTCCGGCTTCACCACCGTGTAATCGATATTGCGCCCGGGCTCTTTCCTTTCGCGCTCAGCGAGTTTGGCCGTGGTGGGATTGGCTTCCTTGCGCCGCGCCAGTTGAATCTGGATGGTGCCGGTGGGCGACGTCCATTTGGCGCCGTTGGCGTCGCTGGTTTGCTGCGGCACCAGCTTGGTCGGAATGCCGAGCCGCACGCCGGTGCCGGGATCGCTGACGATCTTCCAGCCGACATTTTCCTGCCGCCGTTTGGCGGTGTCGGCAAGCACGCCGCGTTCCTGCGGATTGAGCACGCCGCTCTCGCGGCCGCCGCGGGCCTTCTGGAATTCCTTGATCGCATTGACCATGCGCTCGCTGACGTCGCCGGTAATGGCGCCGTTATACTGCCCGACCCAGGCGAGATCCGATTGCAGACCCAGCCGCTCGGCCTGCGCCATCGCGTTCGCGGTGTCTTCGGGCTTTTGTAGCGCGGGACGGATCGGCACCGTCGTGACCGGTTTCGGCCTGGCGCCGGCGGCCGATGGCGGCGTCAGTTGCGCCTGTGCCGAACCAGCCGGGCCCACCAAAATCGAGGCCGCGATCATCCATGTTGCTGAAAGCATCGATCTCATGACAAATCCCGGCAGAAGTTTGCAGTGATCATTGACCTCGGGCCAATTAAGCACATCTGCTTGGTCGGCAACAACCGCGTGCCGGTTCAGGGAACCGCGCCAAGGACGCGCCAGGGAATAGACCGACCATGCTGACGGCCAACGAACTCGAGCGCTATGCCCGCCATATTGTGCTGCGCGACGTCGGTGGGCCCGGCCAGGCCGCGCTGAAGGAGGCTTCCGTGCTGGTGGTCGGCGCCGGCGGCCTCGGTGCGCCGGTTTTGATGTATCTGGCCGCCGCCGGTGTCGGTACGCTAGGCGTTGTCGATGACGACACCGTGTCGCTGTCCAATCTGCAACGTCAGATCATCCACACGACGCCCGATATCGGACGGCGGAAGGTCGACAGCGCCGCGCAGCAGATTCACGCGCTCAACCCCCATGTTCACTTCGAAGCGCATGCGGTGCGGCTCGATGCAAACAATGTGATGTCGCTGATCGGCGGCTACGATCTGGTGCTCGATGGCTCCGACAATTTCGAAACCCGCTATCTGGTGTCCGACGCCTGCTTCCTCGCCGGCAAGCCGCTGATCACGGCGGCGCTCGGCCAGTTCGACGGCTCGCTGACCACGATCCGCGCCCATGAACAAAACACCGACGGCGAGTTCAATCCGACCTATCGCTGCCTGTTTCCGGAAGCCCCGCCGCCGGGCACCGTGCCGGCCTGCGCCGAAGCCGGCGTGATGGGCGCGCTGGCGGGCATGCTGGGCTCGATGATGGCGCTGGAAGCGATTCGCGAAATCGTCGGCTTTGGCGAAAGCCTGGTCGGCCGGCTGGTGATGGTGGATGCACGCGCGATGCGGTTCGAAACCCTGCGCTATCGCCGCGATCCCGCCAACCCGCTCAACGGCGATGCACCGACCATCACCGATCTGAGCGCATACGCCGCGTAGACTTCCCGTGTGGCTTCCCCCACCCCAACCCTCCCCCGCAAGCGGGAGAGGGCGGGGTGGGGGTGCCTCCGCGAACGCCAGCGTTAGTTGCAGTCCCGGTTCTCCTACGCCTTCGCGCGCTTCTCGCTGTCGAGATGCGCCATCTGCGCCTCGGGATAGCGCGTGCCTGCCGCCACCCCATGCGGAAAAGCCTTGTCGAGCGCGGCGAGATGCGCTGCCGTCAGTTTGACGTCGAGCGCACCAAGCGCCTCGGTGAGGCGGTCGCGGCGGCGGGCGCCGACCAGCGGCACGATATTGTTGCCTTGATGGTTGCCTTGGGCTGCGACCCAGGCGATCGCGACCTGCGCCGGCGAGGCGCCGATCTCGTCGGCAATCGCGCGCAACAAATCCACCAGCGCCAGATTGCTGTCGAGATTGCTGCCCTGGAAGCGTGGGCTCATCATGCGATAATCCCGCACGCTGGACTGGTTCCTGGTCCAATGCCCGCTGATCAGCCCGCGTGCCAGCACGCCGTAAGCCGTGATGCCGATACCGAGTTCGCGGCAGGTTTCGAGGATGCCGCCCTCGATGCCGCGCGCGATCAGCGAATATTCGATCTGCAGATCGGCGATCGGATGCACGGCATGGGCGCGGCGGATGGTATCGGAGCCGACTTCAGAGAGCCCTATATGCCTGACCCAGCCGGCCTTGATCGCCTCGGCGATGGCGCCGATCGTGTCCTCGATCGGTACGTTGGGATCGAGCCGCGCCGGCCGGTAGATGTCGATGGTCTCGACGCCGAGCCGCTGCAGCGAATAGGCGAGGAAATTCTTCACCGCCGCCGGGCGTCCGTCCAATCCATTGAACCCGCCCGCGACATCCCGCAGCGCGCCGAATTTGACGCTGATCTCGACCTGATCGCGGCGGCGTGCCGCCAGCGCCTCGCGGATCAGCAACTCGTTGTGGCCCATGCCGTAGAAATCGCCGGTATCGAGCAGGGTGATCCCGGCGTCGAGCGCGGCATGCAGGGTGGCGATGCTCTCGCCGCGGTCGGACGGGCCATAAGCATCCGACATGCCCATGCAGCCCAGGCCAATGGCCGACACTTTCGGGCCGCTGCTGCCGAGTTGACGTTTTTCCATCCTGGTTCTCCTCGTGATCGGCAGCGGAGGTTCCGCGCCGTGATGACGGGACTGATATGGGGCCTTTCCATTGCAGCGATAAGCTGGACAATGGCTAACGGCTTGTTCAATATATCGAACAATGAAGGATATCGATCTCCGCGATCTCGACGCGTTCGTCGCAGTGGCCCGCACCCGGAACTTCCGGCGCGCCGCGACCGAGCAGAACGTCTCGGTCTCGAGCCTGAGCCAGCGGTTGCGCGAGCTGGAGGAGCGGCTCGGGGTCCGCCTGATGAACCGGACCACGCGCAGCGTCGGGCTCACTGAAGCCGGGGAGTTGCTGCTGGCCGGCGTCGGGCCGGCGATGTCGGATGTCGGCGCTGCGCTCGCTCAGGTGCGGGGCCTGCGCGGCGTGCCGTCGGGCCGCCTGCGCATCAACGCGCCGCCGCCGGCGATCGATCTGGTGCTGGCGCCCATGGTGGCGCCGTTTCTCGCCGCGTATCCGCAGATCGATCTGGAAATCGTCAGCGACAGTACCTTCGTCGATATTGTTGCCGGCGGCTTCGATGCGGGCGTGCGCTACGGCGAACACCTGGCGCAGGACATGATCGCGGTCTCGCTCGGTCCGCCGCAACGCTATGCCATCGTGGCATCGCCGCAATATGTTGCGCAGCATGGCCGGCCGAAACACCCGAAGGATTTGCTCCATCACGTCGGCATCCGGATCCGGTTCGGCCGCGGCGCCATCCGAGACTGGGAGTTCGAGAAAGCCGGCCGTGTCGTCAAGGTTTCGCCGGCCGGAAGGCTGATCGCGAACTATCCCGGACTGGCGCGGCAAGCGGCGCTCGATGGGGTCGGCTTCTGGCCGACGTTTGAGGGGTACGTTCTCGAAGCCATCAAGGCAGGCGAATTGGTCAGCGTGCTCGAAGACTGGTGTGCGCCGTTTCCCGGCCCGTTCCTGTACTACCCCAGCCGCCGCCAGCCGCCGCCGGCCCTTGCGGCATTAGTAGCTTTTGTCGGGGAATGGCGGAAGAAGGAACGGCGGAAGAACGAAAAATCTGTCGTCGTCCCGGCCAAGCGGAGCGCGAGCCGGGACCCATAATCACAGGACGTTGTGATGTGAAGGCTGGAGCTACAGCCTTCCTGACAGCGGGCTGCAGTGGTTATGGGCCCCCGCGTTCGCGGGGGCGACACCGAATTTTTTTTACTACAACATACTCGGCAACACGCGATCCGGCGGCTTGTGGTTGTCCAGGAAGGTGCGGATATTGATGATCACCTTCTCGCCCATTTCGACGCGGCCTTCAATGGTGGCCGATCCCATATGCGGCAGCAGCGTCGCCTTGCCGGCCTTGGCCAGCCGCACCAGTTTCGGATTGACCGCGGGCTCGTGCTCGTAGACGTCGAGGCCGGCGCCGGCGATGTCGCCGGCTTCGATCAGCTTGATCAGCATGTCCTCGTCGATCACGCCGCCGCGCGCGGTGTTGACGATATAGGCGTCTTTGCGGATCAGCTTCAGCCGCCGTGCCGAGAGCAGGTGATAGGTTGCCGGCGTGTGCGGACAATTCACCGAGATGATGTCCATCCGCGCCAGCATCTGGTCGAGGCTTTCCCAATAGGTCGCGCCCAATTCCTCGGCGATCACGGGCGCGACGGGACGGCGGTTGTGATAGTGGATCTGCAGCCCGAAGGCGCGGGCCCGGCGCGCCACCGCCTGGCCGATGCGGCCCATGCCGATGATGCCGAGACGTTTGCCGCCGATGCGATGTCCGAGCATCCAGGTCGGCGACCAGCCCGGCCAGTTCTTGCCATCGGTCAGGATCGAAGCGCCCTCGATCAGCCGGCGCGGCACCGCCAGAATCAGCGCCATGGTCATGTCGGCGGTGTCTTCGGTCAGAACCTTTGGCGTATTGGTCACGGTGATGCCGCGCGCATGGGCCGCGGTGACGTCGATATTATCGACGCCATTGCCGAAATTGGCGATCATGCGCAGCTTGCAGTCAGGGTCCTGGAGGATCGCTTCGCCGACCATGTCGGTGACGGTCGGCACCAGCACGTCGGCGGTGCGGACGGCTTCCGCGATCTGTTCCGGCGTCATCGGCGTATCGTCGAGATTGAGCCGCGCGTCGAACAGCTCTCGCATCCGGGTCTCGATCGAGTCCGGCAGCTTGCGGGTAACGACGACCAGAGGTTTTTTCTTAACCGACATGTCCTGCTCTCATGAGGCAATGGCGCGCTTGCACTCGCCGTTCAGACCTCATTAACCCGGTTGTTCGACACTGCGAATGCCGCGCGGCCCCGGTTTTCCTAGGTTCCACCGAAACCTCAGGTTTCCCTCAGGTTTCCTGGGTTTCCAAGGGAAAATTCGGGCGTTCTGGTTCCAAGTCGTTCCGTCCTCTCTATCAGAAGGCCGGGCCAAGACAAGAACTCCTCGGAAAGCACCATCCGGGAAGCGACCAGCGCGGCACGGGGGTTTGGGGTTTTCGAGCGTTGGCAGGGCGTTTCAACTCAAAGAACTTGAGTTGGGAGTATCGCGGCAGGAGACGGGTTGATGGCGTTGGGGCGTTTCTGTTCGATGGCGGTGCTGGCGGCGTGCTGGCTGGGCGCATCGGTCAGCACAGGTTTTTCGGCCAAGGATGCCGCTATCACCACCAGCGGCCTGCCGGTGCCGCGATATGTCAGCCTTAAATCCGATCACGTGAATGTCAGGGCCGGTCCGACCAAGGATAACGACGTCGCCTGGGTCTACACCCGCTCGGGCCTTCCGGTTGAAATCACCGCCGAATTCGAGAACTGGCGCCGCGTGCGCGATTCCGAAGGCGCCGAGGGCTGGGTCTATCATTCCCTGCTGTCCGGCCGCCGCACCGCCGTCGTTACCATGAAGACCAAGGACGACCTCGCGACGCTCTACGATCGCGCCGATCCCGGCAGCGCCGTCGCGGCGCGCCTGCAGGCCGGCGTGGTCGCCCAGGTCAAGAAATGCACCACCGGCTGGTGCCGCGTCTCCGGCAACGGCTTCGACGGCTGGATCGAACAGCAGCGGCTGTGGGGCGTTTATGCGGATGAGAAGGTGGAATAGCCAAACTCGTCTATTCAACACGTGAAGCTGTAACTCTTCGTCATGGCCGGGCAGAAGTGCGAAGCACGTCTTCGCACTAGATGTCCCGGCCATCTACGTCTTGCTTTCCGTTTTTTTGTCACCAAAAACGTGGATGGCCGGGACAAGCCCGGCCATGACGACGTTGATAGCAATGGGACCAAAAAGCGCTCAGCGCTTCTTGCGCAGCCGCACGACCATGTCGACGCGGGCGATCTCGTAGCCTTCGGGGACGTCCGGCATCTTGTTCAGCACCAGGTGCGGATCGGGAATGTCGACCAGCTCGTGATTGTTCTCGAGATAGAAATGGTGATGCGCGGTGACGTTGGTGTCGAAATAGGTCTTGGTGCCGTCGACGCTGACCTGACGCAGCAGGCCGGCATCTGTGAGCTGGTTCAGCGTGTTGTAGACGGTGGCGAGCGAGACCGGCACCTTCGCCAGCGTCGCTTCCTCGTACAGCATTTCCGCGGTCAGATGACGCGCGCCCTTGCCGAACAGCAGCCAGCCCAGCGCCATGCGCTGACGGGTCGGCCGCAGGCCGGCAGCCTGCAGCATTTCGTTGACGTCGTGCCACGGACAACCGGTCAGCGCCGGCTGATGACCGGCGCCACGGGCGGCCGGATCAACGGCCTCGTCATTCAAGGTCGAGAGCTGGTCGTTCATGTCCACTTCGGGCACCGTACGCGTTAACTCGGGTAATATTCTTACCCAATATACGGACGAAATATTCCAGATGCAAGTTTTTCGCAACTAGAGCGGCCCCAAGGTTAAGCCGCAGCTAGCGCTGGAATCCGGCATTTTAGCCCATTCCGGTGCTTTGCTGGCCGCCAGGGCCTATGTTACAGAGCGCGCGGACCACATATGCGAATTCGGCAGGGGCAATGGCCGATAGCACCCTATGCAGCGCCAATTAAGCGGGAAAAAAGCCTTTTTCCCGTGGGGAAACGGGTCCGGTTCGCTAAAAAGCGCTCCACCGGGATATCAAACCAGAGGCTGAATACGATGCTGGAGCGGCGCAGCGGTTACGAATACGAGGATTTGCTGGCCTGTGGCCGGGGCGAGATGTTCGGCCCGGGCAACGCACAATTGCCGCTGCCCCCGATGCTGATGTTCGACCGCATCAGCGATATTTCCGAGACCAGCGGGGAATATGGCAAGGGCCTGATCCGCGCTGAACTCGATGTGAAGCCGGACCTCTGGTTCTTCGGCTGCCATTTCAAGAACGATCCGGTCATGCCGGGCTGCCTCGGTCTCGACGCGATGTGGCAAATGGTCGGCTTCTACCTGGGGTGGATTGGCGGCGAGGGTCGCGGCCGGGCGCTTGGTCTGGGCGAGCTGAAGTTCTCCGGCCAGGTGCTGCCGAACGCTCGCAAGGTTGTGTACAATATCGATATCAAGCGCGTGATGCGCTCAAAGCTGGTGCTCGGCGTTGCCGACGGCTGGCTTTCCATGGATGGCGAGATTATTTATCGCGCAAAGGACCTGAAGGTCGGGTTGTTCAAGCAGGGCTCCGCGCCTACCTGAGCAACGCGATCGACGGCATCATCACCGAACAACATAACGGCAAGGCGAGGCGATCATGAGGCGGGTTGTCATCACGGGGATGGGGATTGTCTCGTCCATCGGTAACAACACCCAGGAAGTGCTGGCTAGTCTTCACGAGGCGAAATCCGGCATTACCCGTGCCGCGAAATACGCCGAGCTGGGCTTTCGTTCGCAGGTGCAGGGTGCCCCGACGCTCAATCCGGCCGATATCATCGACCGGCGCGCGATGCGTTTTCTTGCCGAGGGCGCGGCCTGGAATCACGTCGCGATGGAGCAGGCGATCCAGGATGCCGGGTTGTCGCCGACCGAAGTATCCGACGTCCGCACCGGCATCATCATGGGTTCCGGCGGGCCGTCGGCGCGCACCATCGTCGAAGCCGCCGATATCACGCGAACCAAGGGACCGAAGCGGGTCGGACCGTTTGCAGTGCCGAAGGCGATGTCGTCGACGGCATCAGCCACGCTGGCGACCTGGTTCAAGATCAAGGGCGTCAACTATTCGATCTCGTCGGCCTGCGCGACCTCGAACCATTGCATCGGCAATGCCTATGAGACGATCCAGATCGGCAAGCAGGACGTGATCTTCGCCGGCGGCTGCGAGGAGCTCGACTGGTCGCTGTCGGTGCTGTTCGACGCCATGGGCGCGATGTCCTCGAAATACAACGACACACCCTCGACCGCCTCGCGCCCCTACGATGTCAGCCGCGACGGTTTCGTGATCGCGGGCGGCGCCGGTGTGGTGGTGCTCGAAGAGCTCGAACATGCCAAGGCGCGCGGCGCGCGTATCTACGGCGAAGTGGTCGGCTATGGCGCGACCTCGGACGGCTACGACATGGTGGCGCCGTCGGGCGAAGGCGCCGAGCGCTGCATGCGCATGGCGATGGCAACCGTGAAAACGCCGATCGACTACATCAACCCGCACGCCACTTCGACGCCGGCCGGCGATCCGCCGGAAATGGAGGCGATCCGAAAAGTGTTCGGCACCGGCGAAAAGTGTCCGCCGATCTCGGCGACCAAGGCGTTGACCGGGCATTCGCTCGGCGCCACCGGCGTGCAGGAAGCGATCTATTCGCTGCTGATGATGAACAACGGCTTCGTCTGCGAAAGCGCCCACATCACCGAACTCGATCCTGTCTTCGCCGACATGCCGATCGTGCGCAAGCGCATCGACAACGCCAGGCTCGGCACCGTGCTGTCGAACTCGTTCGGCTTCGGCGGCACCAACGCCACGCTGGTGTTCAAGCGGATGGATGCGTGAAGGGTACGCCTCACCCCGCCGCGATCTTCTCCGCGCGCTGGAACGCCGGGCGCTCCATGCAGCGGGCGATATAAGCGTCGAACGACGGCCGCGACGGGATCATCTTGAACAGCCGCACCGCGAAATTCAGGCCCGAGCCGATCACGATATCGGCGGCCGAAAATTTCTCGCCGAGGATCCACGGACCCTTCTCCAGGGCATTGTCGAGCACGTCGATGACGCGTTGCGCGTCGCCCCAGCCGGCGGCGACCGGATTCATCTCGATCTTGGTCGCGATCTGCACCATCGCCGGCTCGATGCAGCCGGGCCCGAAGAACAGCCAGTAGAGATATCTGCCGCGCTGGGGATCCCCGAGCGCCGGTGCGAGCTTCGCTTCAGGGTAACGTTCGGCGACATAGGCGCAGATCGCGGCGGATTCGGCCAGCGCGGTCTCGCCGTCTTTCAGCGCCGGAACCTTGCCCATCGGATTGATCGCTAGATATTCGACGCGCTTCTGCGCGCCGGTCGAAATATCGGTCAGCACGCGCTCGTAGGGCTGCCCGGTTTCTTCCATCAGCCACAGCGCGGAAAACGAGCGCGAGCGGGGCGACCAGTAGAGTTGCATCATCTGAAGACTCCTTATTTGTTCCAGCGATAATACTTCATCACGAACCCGGTCATCGGCTCGACCTGTTCCTGCTCGAACACAAAGCCCTCGCGCTCGTACCAGCGCCAGGCCTTTTCATTTTCTCGCACGCACCGCAGAAAGATTTCATCCGGCATTTGCTGCCGCGTGAAGGCGAGCAGTTGGCGACCGAGGCTGTTGCCCTGATAATCCGGGGCGACGAACAGCTGGTCGAGGTAGAGCTTCGGTAAATGCAGCGCGAGCATCGCCGCCAGTGTTCCGTTATCGTCGGCGACGTAGAGGCTCCAGCCCTTTTCGACCTCCATCGGGACCCGCGCGCGCAATTTCGCCAGCAGGAAATTGCTGGCCTCTTCGAGGCGGGTCGATACCCAGCTGTCCATCCAGACCTTGGCGACGTCGTCATATTCGTCGGGTCGGGCAGGACGGATGATCGGCGGCGACATTGAAACGTTCCCGACAGGAGAAAGATGAAGGCCCGCGATACTATCGCGATGGCCATCGCAACTTCAATCTGAAGCGGAGGTCTGCTCCGCGGCCCCCATGCAAGACGGCAAGCAAAAAGGGCGGCCTTTCGGCCGCCCTTCATGGTTCATATTCCAGCGTTGCTTACTCGCCTGCGGCTTCGCGCGGAGCGGCGGCTTCCGCCGCCTTCTGCTTGGCCTCGAGGTCTTCGCCGGTGGTCTGATCGACCACCTTCATCGACAAACGCGTCTTGCCGCGATCGTCGAAGCCGAGCAGCTTGACCTTGACCTTGTCGCCTTCCTTGACGACGTCGGAGGTCTTCTGCACGCGGGCCGAGGCGAGCTGGCTGATATGGACCAGGCCGTCCTTGGCGCCGAAGAAGTTCACGAAGGCGCCGAACTCCATCACCTTGACCACGGTGCCGTCGTAGATCTGGCCGAGCTCCGGATCGGAGGCGATCGACTTGATCCACTTGATCGCGGCCTTCATAGCCTCGCCGTCGTTGGAGGCGACCTTGACGGTGCCGTCGTCCTCGATGTTGACCTTGGCGCCGGTCTTCTCGACGATCTCGCGGATCACCTTGCCGCCGGTGCCGATCACTTCACGGATCTTGTCGGTCGGGATCTTGAAGGTCTCGATCCGCGGCGCGTATTCGCCGAGCTCGGCGCGCGCGTTGGTGAGTGCCTTCGACATCTCGCCGAGGATGTGGATACGCCCATCCTTGGCCTGGCCGAGGGCGACCTTCATGATCTCCTCGGTGATGCCCTCGATCTTGATGTCCATCTGCAGCGAGGTGATGCCCTGGTCGGTGCCGGCCACCTTGAAGTCCATGTCGCCGAGATGATCCTCGTCGCCGAG
>JBBRSX010000059.1:0-33514 GCA_038244925.1 Hyphomicrobiales bacterium
AGCGCTTCGGGGTTCCCCCCTATCGCATTCCCTCTTCGCCTGTCATAGACAGGAACCAACGCTGCTTCACATGCGGAACATTCAGCTTCCTTGTCAAGCAACAGAATGTGCAATGACCCCAGAACCTGACCAGACCGAAGAAGCCCGTCATACCGCCAAAATGGCCAAGATCAAGGTCGCGCGGGACAAGATCATGGCCACCAAGCAGGGTGAGAAGGGCCTGATCATCGTCCATACCGGCGCCGGCAAGGGCAAGTCGTCCTCCGGTTTCGGCATGGTCCTGCGCTGCATCGCCCATGGCATGCCCTGCGCCGTGGTGCAGTTCATCAAGGGCGCCTGGGATACCGGCGAACGCCGCCTGATCGAGGGCCATTTTTCTCAACTTTGCCAGTTCTACGCCATGGGCGAGGGCTTTACCTGGGAGACCCAGGACCGCGCCCGCGACATCGCCGCGGCCCGGAAGGGCTGGGAGAAGGCCAAGGAACTGATCCGGAACCCGGACATTCGGCTGGTGCTGCTCGACGAGATCAATATCGCGCTTCGCTACGACTATCTGGATGTCGCCGACATCGTCACCTTCTTGAAGGAAGAAAAGCCGCCGCTGACTCACGTCGTTTTGACCGGCCGCAATGCCAAAGAAGAGCTGATTGAAATTGCCGACCTCGTCACCGAGATGACGCTGGTCAAGCATCCGTTCCGGTCCGGCATCAAGGCCCAACCCGGCGTCGAGTTCTGATCCCATGCGCGCGCTGATGATCCAGGGCGCGGGCTCCAACGTGGGCAAGTCGCTGCTGGTGGCGGGGCTGTGCCGGGCCGCGAAAATACGCGGTCTCAAGGTCGCACCTTTCAAGCCGCAGAACATGTCCAACAACGCGGCCGTCACCGCCGATGGCGGCGAGATCGGGCGCGCGCAGGCGTTGCAGGCACTGGCCTGCGGGCTCGAACCGCACACCGACATGAACCCGATCCTGCTCAAGCCCGAAAGCGAAATGGGCTCGCAGGTGATCGTGCAGGGGCGCCGTTTGACGACGGTAAAGGCGCGCGAATATCCCGCGCTGAAGCCGAAATTGATGGCGCCGGTACTGGAGAGCTTTGAGCGTCTGAAAAGCGGCGTTGATCTGGTGATCGTCGAAGGCGCAGGCAGTCCGGCCGAAGTCAATCTGCGTCCCCGCGATATCGCCAATATGGGTTTTGCCCGTGCGGCTGACGTGCCCGTGGTGCTGGCGGGCGATATCGATCGCGGCGGGGTGATCGCGCAGATCGTCGGCACGCAGGCGGTGATCGATCCCGATGACGCGGCGATGATCGCAGGCTTCGTGATCAACAAATTTCGCGGCGATCCGCGGCTGTTCGACGATGGCTACGCCTTCATCGCGGAGCGAACCAAATGGCGCGGATTTGGCGTGCTGCCGTTCTTTCCCGACGCCGCGCGTTTACCGGCCGAGGACGCGCTCGATCTGCCGCGCGGCGGCGGCGCCGGCGGTTTCCGCGTCGCCGCGCTGCAATTCTCTCGCATCGCCAATTTCGACGATCTCGATCCGCTATCACAGGAGCCGGGAGTCAGTCTCACCATGGTACGCCAGGGTGAAGCAATACCCGGCGATACCGATCTGGTGATACTGCCCGGATCGAAGTCGACGCGCGGCGATCTGGATTTTCTGCGTGCGCAGGGCTGGGACATCGATCTTGCCGCGCATATCAGGCGCGGCGGTTTTGTCCTCGGGATCTGCGGCGGTTACCAGATGCTCGGCCGGACCATCAGCGATCCCGATGGCATCGAAGGGCCGGCCGGCGAGACTCTTGGTCTCGACCTGCTGAAGGTCGACACGGTCATGACCGTGGACAAGCGCCTGACGCGTACCGAAGCCACGCACGCGGCATCCGGCGCGCCGATCAAGGGATATGAAATCCACATCGGTCAAACCACCGGCGAGGCGCGCACGCGCCCGTTCGCGCATGTCGCTGGCGAAGCGGAGGGAGCGGTCTCCGCCAACGGCCGCGTGATGGGCAGCTATCTCCACGGCATGTTCTCAGGCGACAGCTTTCGCCAGGCTTTTCTCAAACAGCTCGGCGCGGCACCTTCTGCCACGTCGTATGCTGCCGGTGTTGAAGACACGCTGGACCGGCTTGCCGCGCATATCGAGGCGCATCTGGACGTCGATGGGTTGCTAGCGGTGGCGCGCTAACAAAAATCGCGAAAACAACCCCATGCAAAGTAGGATTTTTCGCAAAAAATGGCGTCCCGACCGAACCTAAACTCATCTTGTCTTAACGCACGTCCCACTCGGTCGGAAAGTTCCCTTGCCAGCCGACGCGGTGCAGCAGCGGCGTGTCGTCCATGAACTCGGCATGGCCGAGGCAGAGATAGGCCGAGAATTCCCAGCCCTCCGGCACGTCAAGCAAGCGTTCGATCACGCGGGGATCGAGGATCGAGACCATGCCGACGCCGATGTTTTCCGCGCGCGCCGCCAGCCAGAGCGTATGGATCGCCATTGCCGTCGACTGCCGCAGCGTTTCGGGGAGGGTGCGGCGGCCAAGGCCGTGGCCCTCGGCCGGATCGGTCAGCGTGAACACCGCCAACTGCACGGGTGCGGCATCGAGCCCGGCGAGTTTCAGTCGCAGGTATTCCCGGTACTGATCGTCCTTGTAGTCGGTGGCAGCATCAGCGTTGCAGAGATTGAAATTGGCGCGCACGCTGGCGCGCAAAGCGGGATGGTTGACCCGGATCACGCGCCATGGCCGCGCGTTGCCGACCGAGGGCGCGCTGTCCATGGCGTGACGCAGCCGATCGAGTACGTCTCCAGCTATCGGTGTCGTCTTGAAGTGGCGCACGTCGCGGCGCCAGCGGAAAATCCGCTCCAGTGTTTCGGCCTCGATCCTGGTGAACTCCATCGGTTCAGTCCCGCAACGCCGCAGCGAGCCGGTCCCACTCAGCCGGTTGGCCGGGCAGGCCAAGTCTGAGCCAGCGGTCGGAACAGGGAAACATGCGTGTCCAGATCTGGCTGCGGGCCAATTTTTCGCGCGCGGCCAGAGCGTTCGGCGTGTCGTATAGCCGGAACAACTCGGTTCCGCCCACACATTTCCACCCGGCCGATTGCGCCAAAACATCGAGGCGTGCGGCCTCGGCGCGCAGCCGCGCTACAGTGGCCTCGGCCCAGCCGCGGTCGGATAGCGCGGCTTCGCCAATGGCGATCGCAGGACCGGACACCGGCCAAGGGCCTGCCATCTCGGCAAGCGTTGCGATATCGGCATCCGAACCGAGAATGAATCCCAGACGCGCGCCGGCGAGACCGTAGAATTTGCCGAACGAGCGCAGCACGATCAGCCGATCTTGTCCGGCCTTGGCAGCTAGCGAAAGATCAGGCCGTGCATCGGCAAAACTTTCGTCAACCACCAGCCGCCCGACCCGTGCGGTCAAGCGCAACAGGTCTTCCGGCGCATGGCTGCGACCATCGGGATTGTTCGGATTGACCACGACGGCGAGGTCAGCACCTTCGATTGCGGCGAGTGTCGTCACTTCGTCGACCTGCCAGCCGGCGCTGCGAAACGCCGCGGCGTGCTCGTTGTAGGTCGGGGCCAAAATGCGCGCGCGTGCCGGCGTGGAAAGTTTTGGGATCAGCTGGATTGCCGCTTGTGCGCCGGCGACCGCAAGCATCGGCGCTTGCGATCGATAGGCAGCACCGGCCGCCGTCAGCAGCCGCGCCGTTGCGGCAGCGGTCGGCAATGTGGTCCAGACCTGCGGTGGCAATGACGGCAGCGGATAGGGCGCACGATTGATGCCGGTGGACAGGTCGATCCAGTCCATGCCGCCGAAGCGCGCCTGCGCCATATCGATATCGCCGCCGTGGTCGCGAATGCTGTTCTCCTGTCGGCTTGCGCCGTTAGATCAGGGCAACAAGTGCGAGCCCCGCCGCCAGCACAAGCATGGCGCGGCGGTACAGCGCAAGAGCGCGGTTCAAATCGGCCGCGGAAGGGTCGGGGGCTGCCTCATTTAACCAGGGTTCCGGTGAGACGTGGCCTTCGTAAATGCGGGGCCCGGAGAGGCGGATGCCGAGCGCGCCCGCCATCGCGGCTTCCGGCCAGCCGGCATTCGGCGAACGGTGGTGGCGCGCATCGCGCCACATCGTTGCCAAAGCGATCCGCGGCCGGACCGAGACGATGGCGAACAACACTCCCGTCAGCCGTGCCGGGATCAGGTTGGCGACATCGTCGATGCGCGCTGCGGCCCAGCCGAAAGCTTCGTGCCTTGGCGTGCGATGGCCGATCATGGAGTCCAGCGTGTTGATGGCCTTGTAGGCGGCAATGCCGGGCAGGCCGAAGATCATGCCCCAGAACAGCGGCGCCACGATTCCGTCGGAGCTATTTTCGGCGAGACTTTCGGTCGCCGCCCGCGCGATCCCGGCCGCGTCGAGCTGCGACGGATCGCGCCCGACGATCATGGCAACCGCCTGCCGTGCCGCCGGCAGGTCGCCGGCCAACAGTGGTCGCGCCACGGCATCGACATGGTCATGCATCGAACGCGCGGCGATGAGCGGCCAGGCCAAAACGGCTGCGAGGATCAATCCGATCCATCCGTCGGGAAGTATCGAGGCACAGGCCCAGCCTGCGCCTGCAACCAGCGCGATGACCGATATCGCAACGCAGATTCCTGCGCCGCGCCGTGTGGCATCGGAAGCGTCGTCACGATTGAAACGTCGGTCCAGCATGGAGATCAGCGCGCCGATCCAGGTGACGGGATGTCCGATCCGCGCGTGGATCGCTGCCGGCCAGCCGACCCCTGCGTCGATCACCAATGCGAGCAGCATGATGCTGGCTCCGCTCATTTCTCACGCGTCTCCGTTGTGGCTATCAGGCATATTGGCCAAGCGACGCCCGCTGACAAGCCCATCACATCGAACACGTTGCGGATGCAATCCCGCATCGTGTGCGCGCGGACGTATGATTGACTCGTCCGACAAACTGCACTTAGTGTCTTCGCGACGGTTCCCCCTCGGGGGATCAAAAGGGAATGCGGTGAGGGACAGTTCTTTGAACGAGGTTCCGATTCCGCGGCTGCCCCCGCAACTGTAAGCGGCGAGTCGTTCGTCAAATTGCCACTGGGGTCAAACCCGGGAAGGCGACGAAAGACAGTGACCCGCGAGCCAGGAGACCTGCCGCCAGTCGTGGTCACACGCGAGCACATTGGGCGGGGTGTCCTGGTGGTAGCCGAAATTCGGCCCAACATGCGGGCTGCGGGGAGACTTCGTTCGCGGTGACGTGCCACGTTCACTGCGAGTCGAACCATGAACTCCGTCTCCTTCCGTGCGTCTCGACGCACGTCTTTGCTGTATCCCGTTGCCTTTTCCTCACTGCTCTGGCCGGCCGAAGCATGGCCGCAAAGCGCGCCCAAACCAAGCCAAGCGCTTGATCCGATCGTCGTGACCAACCCGACGCCCGCAGCAAGTCAGCGTCAGTCGAACAGTACAAGTTCCTCCCAATCAGCACGCGGACGAAAGAAGAGGGCCGTTGCAGCAGCGGCTGTGGCGCCATCGGCGACTGCTCCGGCGGCGCCGGCAGCCCCCACGCTCACGCTGAACCAGACCACCAGCAGCGGCAGCGGCAGCCGCCTCAATCTCACGCGCATGCAAACGCCGGCCAGCGTCGAAATCATCAACGCCGAAACCATCGCCGAACGCGGCCAGCACAGCGTCATTGACGCCGTCACGCAGAACGCCACCGGCTTCACCGCAAGTCCCGCGCCCGGCAATGGCGGGCTCTCCTTCAATACCCGCGGTTTCACCGGCAACTCGACGGTCATGACGCTCTACGACGGCACAAGACTTTACGTCGGCGCCGGCACCCTGACGTTTCCGTTCGATACCTGGTCGGCGCAACGCATCGAGGTGCTGCGCGGGCCCGCCTCGGTGATGTACGGCGAGGGCGCCATCGGCGGCGCGATCAATGTGATTTCGAAAATGCCGCTCACCGTCCAGCGCAACGAAGCGGAGGTGTCTGTTGACAGCAACCTGACCAGGCGGCTCGCGGTCGACAGCGGCGGCCCGATCAACAAGGACGTTTCTTATCGCGTGACCGCCATCGGCAACATGTCGGACGGCTGGGTCGATCGTGACAAGACCTCGAACGTCGCGGTCTCCGCCGCGGTGCGCGTGCAGGCCTCCGAGACGCTGGCGTGGACACTGTCGACCGATTACGGCGATCGTAGCCCGTCGCGCTATTTCGGCGCCCCGCTGATCAACGGCCGGCTCGACGAATCCCTGCGGTTCAAGAACTACAATGTCGGCGACAGCAACATCCGCTACCGCGACAGCTGGAATCAGCTCAAGACCGAATGGGATGTCACCGACAGCATCACGGTCCACAACGTGCTGTATTACCTGAACAGCCAGCGGCACTGGCGCGATGTCGAAACCTACGCCTGGAACAAGACCACGGGCCTGATCGATCGCAGTTCCTATCTCGAGATTTTCCACAACCAGCAGCAAATCGGCGACCGCATGGACGCGACCTTTCGTGGCCATGTGCTGGGGATGAAGAACGAATTTGTCGCCGGTTTCGACGTCAACCGGATCGATTTCACCCACACCAACAACTCGCCTCCCAGCGGTTCGCCGGCTTCCACCGACAAGTCGTCGGTCGATCTGTGGTCGTTCGATCCGGGCGCGTTTTTCAGCTCTATCCCGACCCGTCCTTCGTTCAATACCGTGACCAACCAGTACGCTCTGTTCGCCGAGGACCGGCTGTCGTTGACCGATCAGTGGACGCTGGTCGGCGGCATCCGGCAGGACCAGCCGGTGATCGACCGCGCCGACCTGATTACGCCGGCCAACGGTTTCACAAAATCGTTCTCGGCGACCAGCTGGCGCGTCGGTACCGTCTATAATCCAGTCAAGGATCTGGCACTGTACGGACAATATTCGACGGCGGTCGATCCGGTCGGCAACCTGATCACGCTGGCGACGACACAGAAGGATTTTCAACTGTCTACCGGCAAGCAGGCTGAAATCGGCATCAAGCAGTCGTTCTGGCAGGGCCGCGGCGAGTGGACGCTGGCCGGCTATCAGATCGTGAAGAACAATCTGCTGGCCCGTGATCCCAACGATTCGACGAAGACCCAGCAGATCGGCCAGCAGTCGTCGCGCGGCGTCGAGGCGTCGATCGGGTTGGTGCTGGATGATGGCTGGCGCATCGACGCCAACACCGCCTGGCTGCGGGCGAAGTATGATGACTTCTTCCAGCCGGTGAATGGACTGTCCGTCAATTTCGCCGGCAACGTTCCCGTCAACGTGCCGCAACAGGTATCGAACGTCTGGCTGACCTGGGCGTTCGCGCCGCAATGGTCCGTCAATGGCGGCGTCCAGATCATAGGCAAGACCTTTGCCGACAACGCCAATACGCTGACGCGGCCGGCCTATACCGTGGTCAATGGCGGGTTGCAGTGGAAACCGGATGCCAGGACGACCATGGCGCTGCGGGTCTACAATCTGTTCGACACCGTCTATGCCACCTCGGGCAACACCACGCAGTGGCTGCTCGGCATGCCCCGCACGGCCGAACTCTCACTCAACGTGAAGTTTTGACGATGCGGCGCCGGATCGTGCGACAGGCGCGGCGATGGCTCTATGTGGTCCATCGCTGGATCGGCATCGGCACGTGCCTGCTGTTTGCGATGTGGTTCGTCTCCGGCGTCGTCATGATGTATGTGGCGTTTCCGCAGCTCACCGACTCCGAGCGATGGGCGGCATTGCCGCCCATCGCGTGGGAGAAGGTGCAGGTGAGCCCGGATCGCGCCATGGCAGCCGCAGGCTTCACGCGCTACCCGCGTGACCTCAGGCTCGCGATGCTGAGCGAGGAACCGGTCTATCGGTTGCTCGGCTGGGGTGGCGAGCGCAAGACCGTGTCGGCGGTCGATGGTCACATCGTCGAGCACATCGCCCCCGAGCAGGCGTTGGCGATCGCACGATTGCATCCCAGCGCCGTGAACCCTGCGATGAATGACACGGTAGAGCGCGATCAATGGAGCGTCACCGCGCGCTTCGATCCGTTGCGGCCGCTTTATTTGATTACGCTCGGCGACCCAGGCGGCACCGAACTCTACGTCTCTTCACGCAATGGCGAGATTGCGCTCGACACCACGCGGACGGAACGGGTCTGGAATTGGCTCGGATCGATTCCGCACTGGATCTATCCGACCGTACTGCGCAAGGACGGCGCCACCTGGCGACTGGTGGTGCTGTGGATTTCCGGCGTCTGCATGGTGACGGCCGTGACCGGATTCTGGATCGGCATTTTGCGCGTGCGGTTGCGCCAGCGCTACGCCAGCGGCGCGGTCACGCCTTATCGCGGCTGGATGGCCTGGCATCATATTGCAGGACTAATCGGCGGCGTCTTTGTGATGACCTGGATGTTCAGCGGCTGGCTGTCGCTCAATCCCGGCGATTTTTTTGCCGGACGCGGAACGGCGCGCGAGACGGCGGTTCGTTATGCCGGTAGCGAGGCCCCGCACATGCCGGCGGAATTTCTGTCGAAGCCAAAACCAGGCGAGCCGCAGCTTGCCGCCGTCGAGGCCCGCTTCGTCTGGCTTGGAGGCAAGCCCCTCGTGGTGCTGACAGGTCGCGACGGCGGACGTCGTGCGCTCGACCCGGCAACCGACATCGCGGTTCCATTGTCCGACGAGCGGATTTTCGAAGCCGCGCGCCGGCTGCTGCCAGACGCCGTTATGTCGATGCGGTTGCGGCTGGAAGCGCCCGACGCTTACTGGTATTCGCACCACCAGCAACGTCAGATGCCGGTGCTGCGGGCGGGTTTCGACGACGCCGCACACAGCTGGTTTCACCTCGATCCGGTGACCGGCGATATTCTGGGACGTACCGACGACAGTCGCCGGACCTACCGCTGGCTGTTCAATGCGCTTCACAGTTTTGATTTTGCGCTGCTGCTTCGCTATCGCCCGGCATGGGACGCCGTGGTGTGGCTGCTGTCGCTGCTTGGATTGATCTTGTCGGTGAGCGGTATCGTGATCGGCTGGCGGCGTCTGCAAAAATAAGATCGTCCGGCGCCTGTTGTCTTTCGTGCCCTGATGGTTTCTGCTTTGTCGCGCCGCAGGAAATATGAGGGACTATGGGCAGGATCATTCTGGTGACGGGTGGCGCGCGTTCGGGCAAGAGCGCGATCGCGGAGGCGCGCGCGTTGAGTTTTGCGCCGCGCGCGATCTACATCGCCACCGCCGAGGCACGTGACGGCGAGATGGCCGCACGGATCGCGGCGCATCAGGCGCGGCGCGGCGACAACTGGCGCACCCATGCCGAGCCGCTCGATCTGACTGGCGCGCTGGCCTTAACCGACGGGCAGGGGCCGCGCCTGGTCGATTGCCTGACGCTGTGGCTGACCAAACTGATGCTCGGCGGCCATGACTGGCAGGTGGCCGGCCGCGCGCTGGTCGCAGCACTTCCTGCGCAAGTCGATCCGGTGGTTCTCGTTACCAATGAGGTCGGCGCCGGCATCGTGCCGGAGAATGCGCTGGCGCGCGAATTTCGCGATGCCGCGGGCACACTTAACCAGTGGGTGGCCGCCGTCGCAGACGAAGTGACGCTGGCGGTGGCCGGACTTCCGCTGAAGGTGAAGTAGCCACCTTGTATGCGCCGCGACAGGGACTTTCCCTCGAAGCGAAAATGATCGTAGAAGAGCCCGTTCAGGAAAGCCCGCTGGCCACGAATTCTTCTACGGTTGCGGGCAGATAAATTCAGTAAAATTAATGGCTTGGGCCGAAATCCAGATTTTGCTTCTGCCGCCCGTCAAGATAAACAAACTCTGGCTTACTCGCGCCTTCCGTCACGGGCGTGAATTGGCCATTCATTCTGCCGCTGAAGGACGCCGCGATCGTGCTCAATCACCGTTCCGCTTTACCGCAACTTTCGCTCGCCAAGGACAAGATCAGGGTCCTGCTGCTCGAAGGCGTCAACGACAGTGCCGTGCAGCTGATCGAGACGGCGGGGTATTCCAACATGACGCGCCTCTCCAAGGCGCTCGAGGGCGAGGCGCTGATCGAAGCCATCAAGGGCGTGCATCTGCTCGGCATCCGCTCACGTACGCAGATCACCCCGGATGTGCTCGAGGCGGCCGACCGGCTGATCGCGATCGGCTGTTTCAGCGTCGGCACCAATCAGGTGGACACGGACGCCGCGCGCCGAAACGGCATTCCGGTGTTCAACGCGCCGTTCTCCAACACCAGAAGCGTCGCCGAACTGGTGATCGGCGAGATCGTCTTCCTGCTGCGCCGGATCGTCGCGCGTTCCAACGCGGCCCATCAGGGGCAATGGGACAAGTCCGCCGACGACAGCTATGAGGTGCGGGGCAAGACGCTCGGCATCATCGGCTACGGCAATATCGGCTCGCAGCTCTCAAATCTCGCCGAAGCGATCGGCATGAGGGTTATCTTCTACGACCATACCGACAAGCTACGTCACGGCAATACCGAGCCGACCGCGAGCCTGCGCGAGCTGCTGGCACAGAGCGATGTCGTGAGCCTGCATGTGCCGGAAACCGCCGCCACCCACGGGATGATCGGGCGCGAAGAGATTGCCGCGATCAAGCCGGGTGCGTATTTCATCAATAACAGCCGAGGCACGGTCGTCGATCTCGACGCACTCGCCGAGGCGCTACGGGAGGGACGCCTCCGCGGCGCCGCGATCGACGTATTTCCGGTTGAGCCGCGCTCGAATGCCGATCGCTTCGTATCGCCGCTGCAGGGCCTGGAAAACGTGATCCTGACGCCGCATATCGGCGGCTCGACGGAAGAGGCACAGGAACGCATCGGTGCCGAAGTCGCGCGCAAGCTGGTGGATTACAGTGATTCCGGCGCGACCATGGGGGCGGTCAATTTCCCGCAGGTCCAGCTGCCGCCGCGGCCGTCGGGCACGCGGTTCATTCAGGTACAGCGCAATCTGCCGGGCATGCTCGGGCGTTTGAACGAAGTGCTGGCGCGCCATGCCGTCAACATTGCCGCGCAGTATTACGAGACCGACCACGACGTCGGTTATGTCGTTCTCGATGCCGATGCTTCGGCGGCCGACAGCCAGCGCGTGCTCGCGGACATCCGGGCGCTGGAAGGCACCATCCGCGCGCGTCTGCTCTACGAATACAAGGCCTGAATTTATTGCGCGGCGCTCGACCGTATCATAGCGCCGGACTGCTGCAGCGTTGCTCCGCCGGCATTTCGTCGGCATTGGGGTCGCCCGGTGCCGTCGCCCAAGCCAGTTCGACGAGCGTCACGATTCGCCGACCGGTACCGTCAAGCTGGCAAACGATGAGGCCCTGTTCCTCGATGTAGGTCAGCAGCCGCCGTGCACGGCGCAACGAATGTGAGCCATAGGCGCGGGCAATCGCTGCATCGCCGGGGCAGGGCCAACCTTCCTTCGCGGCGCGGGCGATCATCATGAAAACGCCGTGCATGTCCTCCGGCAGAAGGGAGGCGCGGACCGAGACATCCTGCCAGCCGTCATCCTCCGCCATATCGGAGCCAAGTCCGGCGCGGGCGCGCGTCAGCATGCGACGGAACTCACCGAGGTCCGGCACGTCCAAACCGAGGCCCGCGATTCGGCAGCGGACCACGAACTCCTGATAGAGCACCCCGATGGCACGGAATCCCGCGTCGGGTTCCGCCATGACGGCGCGCAGCATACGGTCCACGCGCTCCCGCCGCTCCGCCAGTTCCTCGGGGCTGAGTGGTTGCTCGACCGCTTCGGGGCGAATCTCAAGCGCGGCGGTTTTCGCCGCCATGAGCTGGCCGAGGAGGTCTGGCGGCGGCGACCGGCGCTGCGGCCGATTAGTCTCGGGCGGCGGCGCTGCCAGGATGATGGCGTGGGCGTCCAGTGTCGCTTCCGGCAGCGGCATCAGGCGCGGGGTCGCGTTGCGCGGGGTGGTGTCCGTTGGACCGATGCGCAGCCCCAGCGGACGGCGGGAGAGGGCAGGTCCCAGCGCCATGAATTGCCCGCGCTCCAGATCCCGGAAGGCCTCTGCCTGTCGCCGCTCCATGCCCAGAAGGTCGGCGGCGCGCGCCATGTCGATATCCAGAAAGGTTCGGCCCATGAGGAAATTGGACGCTTCGGCGGCGACGTTCTTGGCGAGCTTCGCCAGTCGTTGGGTGGCGATGATCCCCGCAAGGCCGCGTTTGCGGCCACGGCACATCAGGTTGGTCATGGCGCCGAGCGAGAGTTTGCGCGCCTCGTCCGAAACTTCGCCGGCGACTGCCGGCGCGAACAGCTGCGCCTCATCCACGACCACCAGCATCGGGTACCAGTGGTCGCGGGCGACCTCGAAAAGCCCGCCGAGGAAGGCGGCGGCGCGCCGCATCTGGTTCTCGGCGTCGAGCCCCTCGAGATTGAGGACCGTGGAGACGCGATGGATGCGTGCTCGTTCGCCGGCGACCTGCAGGCCCCGCTCGGTATGGTCCTCGGCATCGATCAGGAGGTGGCCGAAACGGTCGGCAAGCGCCACGAAGTCGCCCTCGGGGTCGATAATGGTCTGCTGCACCCAGGGGGCGCTTTGTTCCAGCAGCCGGCGCAGCAGATGGGATTTGCCGGAGCCCGAATTGCCTTGCACCAGCAGGCGGGTCGCCAGCAGTTCCTCAAGGTCTAGATTCGCCGGGGCGCCTGCCGTCGTGTGTCCCATCTCGATTGCAACGGTCATGTCCCGACTCAAAATCTCCCTGCGGAGGCGGGGCTTAACAACCTGATCGCAGCCCGTCGAGCGACCATGCCCGACCGCTCCGTGTTCTCCACGGTTGGTCGAATGCCAATGGTCCGGATCGGTGGGTCGAGGCGCGTGCGAAGCGTCGCGCCAGGTAGATATTGTGATCGCTTGTTGGATGCGTGCCGGAATTATCGATCAAGCAGCCCGGTACAGCATGACCGCGACAAATGCTGCAGTGCTGTACCGAGCCAGGTGAGGGTCGGCAATGATGCCGCGAAATAGCTGATTTCGAGGCTTTGAAAAGAAAGGAAAATCTCTTAGCTGTATCGCTTCGGTCCGTTGTCGGTCCAAGCCTCAGAAAAGTCGATTTTACGCCAGTAAATTGAATGAAAACAGTATGTTAGACGATCGCTTCTCCGTGGCGCCGATGATGGATTGGGTAGAGAGTTTTTTGAAATCAAATAGTTAGATGGAGGTCGTGTGCAAATCCTGTGCACGCATGTTCTACTATTCTTTCGCTTTCGTTCACGCGAAATAGCTGCCGGTGGCCGCCAAATGCCGCCGATCCTGTATAGCGGTAAAGTCACCCTGAGTTCTCGCCGTGCGACCAAGCATGAGCCGATGTTTCATCTATCGGCGCTCAGCGACATTCATCGCTCATACCTTCTCGGAAGTATCCTCAAGCTCATAACCTGAAGGTCATAGGTTCAAATCCTATCCCCGCAACCAGACAACAAGCCCTTGAAAACATATCGTTTTCGGGGGCTTTTTGCTGTCCGGATTTTAGCTGGAAATTTCGTTCGTGGAAGCGTCGTGGAAGCGGCAGGAGGAAAGTCGCAGCGTGAAAATGGCGGAGTTGCGAGTGACGTGATGACTCAATTGTGATCGGAGGGGCGTTTAACCGTGCCGCTGGGCGTCGGCGACGTCCAACATGATCATGTCGGCCAGATCGTCGTATTGCGAGATCAGGGCGACGGGGCGCACGGGCACCTGGGGGTACCGCGCGTAGTGGATGACGTGGAGTTCGGAAATGTGCGGAAGCTGGTCGACGATCTCCTGTCGCGGCTTCAGTCCGTAGGCCACCGCGTAGGCGTAGAGCGCGTTCAGGTCGTGATTTCCCGGTTCGGGCCCCTGCGGTTTCTCCTTGCTCCGTTCGCCGTAAGAAACGATGGCGGCCTTGAGCGCGAGTTCGATCGCGTGCATCAGTAGCGTGTACTTCGGCCAATTGGGGCGAGCGTTGACGATATCGACCATCGGCATCGCCACGTCGCGGTATTGGCGCACGCGAGCGAGCAGTTCCTGCGAGTGCGTCGGCAGGCGCGGATCGCCGAACAGGGGTGGACTCGTCATGGACACCCCTTTCCGTTCCGCGCTCTAGCGGTCATCGAGCATCGCCTTGTTGTCGATGAGGACAAGGCTCATGGTCTCGTCGCGGGCGACGCGGACCGTCTGCTCGCGAACCATGAACCGCGCAGCGCCTTGACGATCGAACCAGGCATCCGCCCCGATCTTTCGCGGCGTGCCGTCGTCCGGACGGCCGCCGAATTGAATACCGAAGGCGGAGCTCTTCGCGTCGAGATCTTCGCGAGGGAACCAGTGGCGGGGGACGCTCGGTGCGCGGGTGAACCATTTCCTGCCGCGGGGGGTGTGGCTTATGACGAAGCCAGGAAATTGATCCAGATCGAACAGTCGGATCGCAGTCGCGGTCAAGCTCGTCTTGAAGGCTTCGCCGAGCCGGCCGATTGAATGGAACGAGACCTGGTCGATTGCTGCCGCCCTCGGGGCGAACAGGTAGCGCGGCATGAGCAGGTCGGCGGCGTAGCCGTCTGCGACCTTCTCGGGTGACTGAGCGTCCCGCGGCCGATATTCGTCCACGCGACAGACCAACGTCTTGCCGCGGTGGAAACGCCAGTGTCCCAGTTCGTGGGCGATGGAAAACCGCTTTCGCCGGGCCGAACTGTCCTGCTTGACCGTGATGATCGCCTGGCCGTCGCAGCCGAGGATGTGGGCTTCGCAGCCGCATAGAGCACGAAAGCGGACCTTGGCGCCGACGTGGTAGGCGATCGCCTCAAGTTCGATCTCTTCGGGCTCGGTGATGCCGAGCTCCTGCAAGAGCGCTTCGGCAGGCGTCAAGGCCGATCCCTCATTCCAGCAGTCCGAGCTCGCGGATGGCTTCCAGCATGTCCAGAACGTCGGCGTCGGATAGCTCGCTTTCCTTCCTGGCCGCGAGAGTGAAGCTTTTGTCGTGAGCGTGAGCGTCAAGGATTTGGCGCAGGCGAGCGCGAGCTTCGCCGATCGGGATGGGAGAGACCGAGCGCGAGACCTTACTGGCCGCGGCGCCGGCCCGGGCGGCTTGGAGCCGTCCCTTGTTGGCGAGAAGCACCGTCTTCTCGAACAACGCCCGCATGCGGGCCGCATTTTCCTGCGGCGAGCCGACGTCCTGGGCGAACTGGGCTAGAATCTCCTCGTCCGAAGCCTCCATGATGTCGTCAGCCATGGCCTGTCTGAGGCTCTGAATGGGCTTCTTTGCTTCTTTGCGTTCGGTCATGGGATCCTCCCCTTCGGAGAGAGCTTCAGAAGTCGACGCCTCACCAGAGTGCGCTTGGTATTGTAGGCCGTACCTTGCAGGCCGGTAAGCTCCTTGAGTTGTTCCGTGTCGAAACCGGCCAAGATACCTTCGACCATGTCCCTTGCTACCGGATCATCATCGAACATCGCTAGAATCTCCGCCCGTCCACCTTCATAGGCTAGGTTGTCCTCGGCCGACCACTCCGGGGAAACCGGATCCTCGGCGCCCTCGATCCCCGGCTGCTCGGTCGGCAAGTGGGGTGCCTGATTGTGGGCCTTATCGCGCTCGCTGTCAGCAATGCTGCTCATGGTGTCGATCAGATGCTTCATCACGTCGACGTCGCTAGGGCAATTCCTGGTCCCCTGAAGCGTTCTCATGATGGCTTCCTGCAGCAGGTCCTCGAAGCCCCACCCCGTCTTGAACGAGAAGGCCCTCGCCACCTTGTGCAGCCGGCTCCAGTCCGCGGTCGAGAAGGCCCGGACGGCGGCCTCGACGTCATCACGTGTTCGAGATGTTTTTTCGTCGTCGACCGGCAAGCGTTCACCCCCTCAAACGCCTATGCGGCGGGCCGCGAGGTCGGCGGACATGGCGGAGATATTTTTTTCGAATGTCCGTGGAGGCCTTCCGGCTCCGCATAGGTCATTAGGCACGATTATGTGCCGCAACCCAGAAGGGAATACAATGGCCGATGTTCTAGTTACTTGTATCACGAAACCGCATCCGAGCAGCCCGCACGAACACATTACCGAGCTCGGAAATCCGCGCGCGAACTGGAAATGGTCCCGCGAGCGGGTCATTTCGAGCATCGATGCCAAGGAGAACACCTTCTACACGCTCGATCCTCGTACCGGGAAGCGCGCCAACGTCGGGGTCGTGCGCCCCACCGGCAGGGCCGCCTACGTGAGAACCTACGCCGACGGCGTCTGGAACGACAATCTGCTGGCGATGAATCAGTGCCCGATTTGAGATTCAACCCGATAGGAGATCTATAGGTGAGTAAGGACCAATTGTTCGTTGAACGCAGGCCGCAGGGCGACTACGCCGTGCGGCGCGGCGGCTCCGAGAGGGCCAGCGCGGTGCTGCCGACTCAGCAGGAAGCGATCGAGCGCGCGAGGGAGATCAATCCCGGCCATGGGCCGCTGGTCGAGAGGGTGCGCCACACGAACGTCGGCGATCCGGACAAGTGGCGTAAGCCATAAGCCATAAGCCTAAGCGGCCGTTTTTTGGACGCCGGCTGTTGGCTACGGCACGTTTTTGTTGCGAAGACCGCGCGGGGCAGCCAATGATCGTCGACGATCCCGACATCACAAAGGCGGATGCATCATGACGGCCGTCAAGCCACCGTCCCTCTACTTGAGGCTCAGGCAGCACGGCACACTTGCGGAAAAGCCGGAAGGCGTGCCGGACGCGCGCTTTGCGCTTCCGTCGACGATCCATTGGATGCGCGCGCTCGCTATATTGGCCGTCGATCAGAAGGTCGATTTCGCCGTCGCACGGGCTTTCTATTCGTCGGTGCAGGTCCGTCCGATACCCGAAGACCAGTTGAATTCCGTGATGGAACAGCTTTTGTTCGTCCTGAACCAGATCGCCGCGCTCCAGGGGATGACGCTCGTCCCTAACAAGGCGGACGTCGCGCGCACGGCGATTGTCGCTTGGTACTACGGCGTCTACAGTGCGGCTTCCGCCATGACCGCCGCCATGGACGGCTCGTTCCAAGACAATCATACCGAGACGGCGAGGAAGTGGCAGGAGCGCTTTCCGGCTAGCCGTCTGGCCATGCCACCCTTCTCGGATTTCCTCTCGAGCGTTCTGAAGGCGACGGCCGAGACCGAACTGGCGCCTGTCCGGGCAAGGGGCCAGTTCTCGCTCGTCAAAGAACCGAAGACGGTGGCTGATGCCTGGGGCTGCTGCGCGGAGTACCTGTCCGGCACGGCAAGCTGGGAACGTTGGAACGTCGAGGAGCGGACCAGGGAGACGTCCGCATTCAAGGCGCTGGGTGTCGCCGACTTCCGGACCAAGGAGGCGCGGGCGATGCGTGATGCCGCATACGCCAGGCGCGGGATCGCATTCCTTCACCAGGCGTCTCGCTATCGAGGGAAGGCAAACTATCGGGACGCGATCTACCTTGCTTACGGCAATTCCGTCCCCGCTCAGCTATCGGGTTTCATCGACGATGCCCTCGCCGTCTTGAAGGCGTTCGCGGCGATGGCCGGCGGGTATTGCTCGATGCGGATCGGCAGGACACGATGGAGCGAGTTCGTAGACGATCTCGATCGCAAGAAGGCTATATCGATATCTCCCGCGGACATCTGGTAGGATTGCCTTCCACCAATAAAAGGCGGCGGCGATTGCCATGAAGAGACCCGCGAGAGCAAAAAGGATTGCCGCGGCCGTGTGTGAATCATCGGAAGCCTTAGAATAGCTAAATATAGAACTTAAATGCCAGTTTCGGCTCACTCGTTTGAGGCGCAGCCAAGATCACTTCGCCCACGGCATCGGCGAACCGGATTGTCACGGGAAGCCGATCATTGTGCAGGCAGGAATTGAAATTGATCTTGGTGAGGCTCATGACATCTTCAAGAACGGTTTGGAGGGGGCAATCGCCTCGTTGCCGTTTTACAAGGAGTGGGTTTGGCGTCTCGGGACCAATATAGGTGTCAAGGCGGGGCGCGTACCCCGACGTCCAAAGATAGGCTTCGCTATCAGAGAGAAGAAGCGCCGTGCCGCGCACAACGGGATACTTGCCGGGCCGGAACAGCTTCAGCGCGTCTTTGGCGTCGGAAATTTGCACACCGACAACATTGGTCTCAGGCGGGGCGCCGCTAACAAAGCCCTCCCATTCCTCGTCGGTGAAATATGATTTTGCGTGGAGGAACAGCTCTGACGGAGGCTTGTTATCGTGCTGATCGCGGTATTCCTGAACGACCATTTCGACGAGGCGCTTCGCAGCTGGTTTGTCGATATGAAATTGCTTGGTGTCGGTATGATACCAGGGCCCCAGTGCGCCGCGAAAAACGACGCCTTCCCCGCTCGACAGGAACATCTGAGCGGCGCAACAGGCAAATCCGTCGTCCGCGGTCGCATCCCGCTTCTTGTACGCGAGGCCAACATAGCATACCCCGGTACGGACGCCTGACAGTTGCCACGGACGGCCGCCTGCTTTGTAGTATGCGCCGGTTGAAAGTTTCCATGCGACCGTTGCATCGTCTTCAAGCCGCCGCTTGCGCTGGCCGTTGCTCTTTAGAAAATCATCCGGTGCAAGCGTCGTCTCCCGAACGATTTGTGTGACGATTTTGTGTGCCAAGAGCCGCGCTTTCAGCTGCCTCCTGAAATGCGTGGCGTATTTGTAAACATCCGCTTCGGCCTCATCCAGGCCGAACAATGTCGGTTCGTTGTCAAGTTTCAAGGCCGCGGACTTAGTCATCCGGACCGCACCTTGAATCTTTTCCCTCGTAGGGACCTTGGAGAGAGGACGCCCGAGATCGTAGACCTCCTCAGGGATCACGACGAACCAAAAGCTGGGAGGATCTTCCATACGATCGCAGCGGGCAATCAAAGCGTTAACGTAAAGATCGACCGCAGCCTTGATCGCCTCATTGCGGTTTGAAATTCGTAACGCATTATGAACCGCGGACGGATCAATCGTGTTGATGACCGTTTTAGGTTTTATGGGCCATGGCGTGTTGTACGCGGCCGAAAACCCGGGGAATGCCACGTGTTGCGGCTCGATCAACCTTGCCCCCTTGCGGGGCGGTGGAACGTCGATAAATCCTGCCAGCGACTTCGCCCAACGCTCAAGACGTTCAACGCCAGCTTTGGTGCCAATAGCGCCGTAGTGAATTTCGGACCGCCCACCATCTACGGGCCCGTACAAGTACAAACCATCCCGCGGATAGACGAGCGTTTGTCCATACTTGAATTCGAGTTGCGGCTCCGGAAGATGGCTGAGACTTAGCTTGGTCATCGTCAAACCTCACCCTCATCGTCGTCGCCCGGTTCGTCGTCATCACGATCGACCATCACGTCATCGTCCTCTTCGCCTTCATCCGGCGCCGCGGCGTCGGTCAGTGAATTGACCCCAAACGGCGCGGTAAAGGTCATGGGCGGGAGCTCAAGACGCATGGAAACCCCTTCACCCAATGAAATATCGACAAACTCCGCGCCTTCAGCGAGCCAATGCCAAAATGCCAGGAGCAGGTCGCGCCACTTGTCGTTCCGCCAACCTTTGCAGAATGTACGCCGCATGCGATGCACCCGCCGGGCGTCGCCGATAAGTTCATGACCGTTCGAGGTAAAGATAACGCGCCCGGCGACGCGCACGTGACGCACAGGGCCGGAACGTGCCCAGCAGCTAACACCGTAGTGCCAATGGAAACCCCGCTTCTCGGAACGTCCTACAAGCTGCCGTCGCCCTTTCAAATCACCCCATGCGAAAGCATGTTGATCCATCGTTGCGTGCCGCGCCGTGCCCCACCAGGCGTTTCGGCGATCCGCGTATTCGAACGGTCTGAGCCCTTTGGAATCGAAATAGGCATCCAGTGCGCGGCGGCTCATGTCGGTAAATTTCGGGCGGCAGTCTTTTGGCGCAAGGCGTTGCGAATGCCAGCCGGAACCAATAAAGGTATCCGTGTCGCAAGTGTCGACAATCTGAAGCGGCAGGTTAGGTCCGAAATAGTCCTGCAACTGATAAAGAGGAGCGAAGCTGATAAATCCCCGATTGTGTGCTGCGATCGGAATGGTGCATTCCTTGATTGCCGCCTGCGCGGCACCGATCGAGATGCCGCCTTTAAAGTCATAAAAGAGGATGGATTGCGGCAGGCCTTTGATGTGCAGCCAGTTCGAGATCAGCGTTTCCGGGCCACTTCCGACGGTTCGCGCATCTTTCAATTGCAGGCTTTGCCACGTCCTTGCGTTATCCGCCGTCGCGTTTTTCGGGACGCCAGCGTCTTCAAGAAGCGTGAAAAGCTCGGACAAGGCTTGCGCCCATCCCTTTTCGAAGTCGATGTATTGCGCATGCGCGATTTGCAGGGGCGGAGCGTAGGCGGCGAGCCGTAAGGGAACGATGAAACCGTCTTCCTTTATGCGCTTGGCGGTCTCAATAGCTATGGTGATCTCGTTCCTGACACCCTGCTTCTGAACGCCTCCGGGCGTAGCAACAAGCAGGAACCGCTTGGCTTTATTACGAATGGCATCTTAAAGGATCCGCTCCCAGTCATCCCCTCCCTTGAGGCGCAAGACATCAGCGAACACCCGATAGCCCAACGCTGTCAGCCGACCACCCAGCCACAACGTGAACGCATTATCCTCGGGAGTGGCGTGACTGATGAAAATGGCGTCCCGGGTATCCGTCATGACAGAATACGTTCCAGGCGTTGTTTACGCTTACGCCAGTCCGGCATCAGGGTTTCCAGCAAGTTGTAGAACGCTTGGCCGTGATGCGGATGAATCAGGTGGATCAGCTCGTGGGTAATCACATAGTCAATGCACGCGGTGGGCGCGCGAATGAGGTCGGGATTGAGGGATATCCTGCCGCTCGGAGTCCAGCTTCCCCAGCGCCGCGACATCGACCGGAATATCGGTAACGTTGGCCGGCATCCCATCTTTACGAAACGCGCCGCGATAATTGCGAACCGTTCCGCGATGCGCACTTTGCCCTTCTCGCGATACCAGCCAGATACCAGCCGCTTTACGACGCGGGGCTCGCGGTGTTTCGGTGCCGCTACCTGGAGAAACGCGCCCTTGAGCTTAACCTCCTCGAGCAGCCCTTTGCGGAGTTTGAGCCGGTATTGCCGGCCAAGATAAAGGTGGGTCTCTCCGCCGACATAGCGGCGCTCGGGCGAGCGCGGCCGGAACTGCTCAAAATGCAGGATCTGGCGAATGAGCCAGCGCGCGCGCTTTCTCAAACGGAATTCGACTTCCTCCTGCGATGTCGCCTCCGGTGCGATGACCCGTATCGCGCCGTCCGGAAACACGGTGATTGCCATGGTAGCGCGGGCAGAAAATTGCGCGGTGTAATCGAACCTGTGGTCTGAATAGGCTATCGTTCCATGCATGGGATCAATCCGGCATTCGGGTGCGGGCGATACTCAGGATGCGGTCAATGATTTCATCCATGCTATCCGGGGTTAGCGGATGCCCCTTGCCGTCGCGCACAACGTCGAACAGATAATCGTCCAGGTCGTTGCGCATCTCGTTCTGGATGTCGTCGCGCTGCGCCCAGTTTACCACGCGCCGCCGCGCGATGATGTCGAGCATGGCCTCGGCGGCCTCTGCCGCGTCGGCACGCACATCGGACCCCGGGGCCCCCGCTGCCAGATGCTTCTCGATCGCGTGATAAAACGCGACTGCCGTATCGTTGCCGCGCAGATGCTGGGGCACGTCATCGTGCCGGGGACGGACAACCTTTTCCCGTGCATCCCGGACGATATTCAGGAACTCCAGCTGCGAAATTCGCTGGGCGCGGTGATCGTCAATGGCCTTCTGGATCAACGCGGAAATCTTCTCGAAATAAACCGGGTCCTCCTCCATGCGCTCCGTGATGGTGCGTTGGGTAAGGCTCGCGATCATATCCGCCTTGGAAGCCGGGGTGGTCTGCTCCCCAACCGCTTCCTCGAACGCTTTTTCGTCGAAGATATTGACCGGTGCCGTGAGCGTAATGACCTCGTTGGCGTGAATATGCTGGTCCAGCAGCTTCCGGACCCGTTCTTCGTAGAGCTTGAAATCGATATCTTCCTGATACCGCTTGCGGGCGGCAGTGCGCAGCTTCTGGAACCGGCGCAAATCCTCCTTGTAGGATGCAATGGTCGCCTCGTTGCGCGGATTGTTGATCCAGTCCGCCGTCGAAAGTGCAATTGCCAGCGTGCGCGCGAACTGCGCCAGGCGTTCATAGAAATCCTCTCGGCGCTCCTCGTCGCCAAGGTGCCGCTCAAAGCCTTCCTCGTCCAGCTTGTTGGGCAACTCCTTGAAGAGGTCCCAAAGCTGGTGCTGGCGCTGCGGAAGTTTCTCGATTTCTTCGAGGTTCTGCGTAACGACGCCCTGAAGGTCCTCGGCCTCGAACTCAGCCAGAGCAGAATAAGTCTTAAGCGCGGGGTCCAACTCGCCAAGGACACCCGCATAATCGATGATGTATCCGTATTCCTTGTCGTCCTCGACGCGGTTTACACGCGCAATCGCCTGCAAGAGGCCGTGGGCCTTGAGCGGTTTGTCGAGGTAAAGCACCGTATTCTTCGGTGCGTCGAAGCCGGTCAGAAGCTTGTCGACAACGATGAGAATTTCAGGGTCTTCGCGATCTTTGAATGAAGCCACGATGGAGCGGTTGTAGCTTTTCTCGTCGCCGTAGCGCTCCATCATCTTTTTCCAGAAGCGGACGACTTCTTCGCGGGATTCATCCCCCACCTCGTCATACCCTTCGCGGTCATCGGGCGCCGAAATGATCACTTCCGATGTCACCATGCCGATTTGGTCGAGCGCGCGCTTGTAGAGCAGCGCCGCGCGCTTGGAGCGGGTCGCGAGCTGCGCCTTGAAGCCCGTTCCCTTCCAGTTTTTGGCAAAATGCTCAGATACGTCGTAGGCGACGCAATAGATGGTCGGCTCGGTCTGGCCGATCTCGCTGTAGCGGGTGAACTTCCGCTTGAGGTCGGCCCGCTGGTCCGGGGTCAGGTTCCGGCTGACGCGCTCAAACCAGACATCGATGCCTTCCCGGTTCACATCCTGCTCGACGTGACGACCCTCGTACAGCAGCGGAACAACCGCGCCGTCCTTGACGGCCTGGTCGATGGCATAAATATCAATAAGCCCGCCGAACTTCACGGCGGTGCTCTTTTCCTTCTTCATGAGCGGCGTGCCGGTGAAGCCGAGATAGCAGGCGTTCGGAAACATCCGTTTCATGCGGGTGTGCATTTCGCCATACTGGCCGCGGTGGCTTTCGTCGATCAGCAGGAATACGTCACCCGAAAGGTCGCGGTAGTCGCGGATATTCAAGGCCGTGTCGAACTTGTTGATGACGGTCGCGATAATCGAGGCGCGATCCTGCGAGACAAGTTTCAACAGGTGACGTCCCGAGGAGGCATTTTCAGGCTCCGCGCCGCAGGCGGCGAAGGTCGCTTTGAGCTGTTCGTCAAGATCGATACGGTCCGTGACCAGCACGATGCGCGGATTCACGATTTCCGGATCAAGCGCCAGAGCCCTTGCCAGCATGACCATGGTAAGGGACTTGCCGGACCCCTGGGTGTGCCAGATGACGCCGCCCTGCCGGCGACCCTCGGAATCGCGCTGTTTGACCTTGGAGAGGATGTTCTTGACCGCGAAGAACTGCTGATAGCGGGCAACCTTCTTGATCCCGAGATCGAACAGCGTGAAGCGCCGGGCGAGATCCAGTAGCCGGTCGGGACGGCACAGCGCATAGAGCACCCGATCCTGCTTGGTAACCTCGCGCCCGTCTCCCATCAAGCGCTCGAATGGCGCCTGCTCTTCCTCGAAACCGTCGCCAAAGGTGCTCTTTGCCTCGGCTGCGGTCAGCGGCGTTGTCAGCAAGGGTCCGCTATCGGCATCGCTGAACTCCTTCTCCCGCCAAAGCGCCCAGAACTTGCGCGAGGTACCGACCGTGCCGTACCGCACCTTGTTCTTGTTGGTCGCGATGAGAAGCTGAACCGAACGGAACAGGTGCGGGATTTCGTCGGGACCCTGATTGCGAAGGTTCTGGGAAATGGCTTCCTCAAAATCCTCGTTCGGGCCCTTGCACTCGATGACGCAGAAAGGGATTCCATTGACGAAAAGAACAATATCCGGCCGCCGGGTCTTAGCCGAACCGGTACGCTCGACATCGAACTCCTTGCAGACATTGAAGGTGTTGTTCGCGGGATTGGCCCAATCGATATATTTCAGGGATCGTCCGCGCGTGTCGCCCTCGACGGGCTGATCCAGTGACGTGCCGAGCTGCAACAGATCCGTGGTTAACTCATTCAGACGCATCAAGCCCAGCGGTTCGCGGCTGCGCAACCGTTCAATCGCGGTCTGGATGTTGGATTCCGAGAACGGATATTGCTTGCCGCGATATTCGATGGCGTTGAGGCGCATGAGCTGGGCGCGAAGGATATCTTCCAGCAACACATTTGAAAGCTTGCGGCGTCGCTCACGGTCGACCTGCGCCTTGGATAGCATGACCCATTTGGGTGCCATGGTCTGCAAAAGATGCAGCGCCGGAATCTGCGACAGGTGCTTCTCGCCGTCCCTGAATTGATGCCGCTTGTTCACTGCGCGGCCTCCTCGGCGACGCGATCCGCCATGGCGTCGACCTCCCCGTCACGAGCCGGGACGCGCCATTCGCCTGTCAGCAGCTTTTGCATGAGACCGCGCTTCTGTCTGCTCAACGCCTCCATTTGCGCCTGGAGAAGCTGAACCTCACGCTGGAGGCAATCCAGCCCGGCAGCCATAGCCTTTTGCGTCTCAATGGAACGGGGCAACAACAGAGGCGTTTGCAGCAACCAATCAACATTGAGAACCATCTTCTCGATGTCGACGCCGTAGCTGCAAATGAAGGCTTCATGCTGAAGCCGCTCGGTACGGCTCAGCCAGTCAAAATAGGGCATCCAAAGCTTGCCGGGTTTAGCTCTTAAGCACGCATATTCCTTTGAGACGTGCCCTCCGTCGAACTCGGGCGTCACCATTGCCCACGCACCGTGAACGACTTGGCGCTTGGAGATCAAGAAATCGCCGGCACGTACCGTGTACATGTCCTTCGTGAGAATTTCGTGGCCTTTTCGGTCGCCACGAAAAACCAAACCGCCACAGCCGCGCCTGACCGTGATCAGCCGATAGCTTGCGTCCTCGTCCCAGTTAACTCGCTGTTGTACAAGGGTTGCCACTTCTCCAATTGTCGTCTTTTCCCAACCGTCGTTCTTAGCGACTTCTCTTGCATCACTTACGCTTCCTGCAAGTATGCCGCGAACAAACCTCTTCTTGGCATCGATTAACCGGTCAACCTGATCAGTTGCCTCTTCCCACGCATAAAGGACTTCCGCGATACGGACCTGCTCGCGAAGGCTGGGTTTCGGGAGTCGGAATGCACCAACTTGTGCGTAGTTCAAACCCTCACGACTTCCACCACCCTGAAACGACCACACTTGCTTCTGCCCATACGGCGAATTTAGGAAGCAGCTCACATAATGGGGATTGAATTCACCATTAAGCCGGATGATGCACACATGCTGATTCACATTGGCAACAGCTACGTTCGTCGGCACCACGCAACTGCGTCCAATGGATGCCCCGGTGATATTCAGAAGAACATCCAGCGGCTGAACCCAAGAATTGCTCATCGAGAGATGTTGTTTCTCATCTATGAATGCGACACCATCCAGGACCAGCTTGCCAGATCGAACATTTTGACTTCTGATGAAAGGTACACCGCAGCTTCGATATGCAGTTTCGCCGCCTCGCGGGGTGATGCCACTACCGATTTTCTTGGCAAATGTTTTTAGGTACGGCCAATCTTTGAAGTCACGCATCGACGCCAAGCTCCTTAAGATAGCCTTTCATTTTTTCTTTAGCCTTCACGAGTTCGGCCTCCAGAGTCTTGATCTCTGTCTGCACCGCGCTGATGTCGATTTGCTCCTCCGCTTCAAAAGTGTCGACATAACGGGGGATATTGAGATTGAAGTCGTTTTCTTCGATCTCGTTCACCGGCACGGCCCGAGAATATCTTTCGACGTTAGCGCGGCTTTTGAACGTATCGACAATTCGGGTGATATGTTCTTCGAGCAAGAGGTTTTGGGTCTTGGCCGGCTGAAACTGACCGCTGGCATCGATGAATAAAACGTCTTTTCGCTTAGCGAGCGGACCTCCAACTTCCCTCCGGCGATCGAATACAAGTACTGCGACCTGTATGGCCGTTGACTGAAACAAGTTCGGCGGAAGGCTGACGACGGCGTCCAGTAGGTTCTCTTCAATCATCTTTTGCCGAATTTTTCCCTCCGCGCCGCTACGAAACAGAACGCCATGCGGGACGACTACGGCAACCCTTCCCGCATTCCGGCGTGCCGTCTCAACCATATGCGTGATGAAGGCCCAGTCTCCCGCACTCTTCGGAGGTACACCACGATGAAAGCGCTTGTACTTGTCGTTCGCGGCATTCTCGGCGCCCCATTTGTCGAGCGAGAACGGAGGGTTGGCGATCACGACATCGAACGCAAGGAGCTTGTCGTCTTCAATGAGCTTAGGATTGTTGAGCGTATCGCCCCATTCCAGCTTCGCGCCGTCAATGTCATGCAGGAACATGTTCATTTTGGCGAGCGCATGCGTGCCGCCATTCACTTCCTGTCCATAGAGCATGACATTCTTTGAACCAACCTCCTGCGCCGCCTCGATCAACAAGGAGCCGGAACCGCAGGCAGGATCGGAGATTTTTTCGCCTTCCTGCGGCGCAACGAGCTTAGCCAGCACGCGCGAGACCTGACGCGGCGTATAGAACTCCCCTGCCTTCTTTCCGGCATCGGAAGCAAAACGCTCAATCAGGTAGATATATGCATCGCCGATGATGTCGCCCTTGGCGAGCCGCTTGGGACGAAGGTCCAGATCCTTGAAGTCGCCGAGCAGGTTGCGAAGGCGGCGATTGCGGTCCTTGGTTTCACCGAGCTTATTGGCGGAGTTAAAGCTGATGTTGCGGAACACGCCGTCGAGCTTGGCCTTGTTGGCTTCTTCAATCGCATCCAGCGCGATATCGATCAGCTCACCGAGATTGTCGGCGTCCTTGTTTTCCCAAACCTCCTGAAAGCTTGCACCTTTCGGTAACACGAACCGTTCGCGCTCCATGCGGCGGAGCAGACGCGCTTCGTCGCCGCCGTAGCGGGCTTTGGTGTCGTCATAGTGCTCACGCCACGTGTCGGAGATTGCTTTCCAAAACAGCGTGACGAGAACGTAATCCTTGTACTCGGACGCGTCGATGAGACCACGAAATGTGTCGCAGGCCGCCCAGGCTTTGCGGAACACATCGTCTTTGGTGGTCTTGGTGTCTGTGTCTTGTTCGTTGGCCATGAATGACTCCTGTTCTTATCGTTCAGAAATTGTGTCGGGTGATTTAGCTCGAACCGTTTTGACCGCACTAGATTTGTCGGTCGATCCGCTCTCAGAGCCAGCGCGTGCCGCAGCCAGCAAATGCAGCTCTTGCATCCGCAGGGCGTTGAGCCGTGTCTCGATATCCGCCTGTTGGCGAACCAGCCGGCTTAAGGCGACCAGCTTGTGCTGATCGGAAAGGCTTGGCAGCGGCAAGGCAAGTTGCTCGATCGCCGAGCGGCGAAGATTGGGAATGGTCGAACCGGTCGCCAGCTGGCGAAGCACCGCCTGCGTCGCGGGAAGGTTCAGGAAGAAAACAAGGTAGTCGGCGCTGACGCACGACGGATCGGGGCGCAGAATGAAAAGCGACCCTGCGGCAACCATCGGCGGCGCTTCACTCGGTACGACCGCCGCGCGGTAGCTGAGCCCGCGCGTCTGAAACACCAGCTCACCCGCCGCGAGCGTGTCCGGCGCGCCCTTACCCGGCACATCAGCCACGCGGACCATGCCTCCAAGAATGAGGGCGCCGTCTGAGCCGACATCCTTGCCCTGGACCACCAGAAATTTTCCGGTGGGCTCGTGCACAATGCGCTCCCGGAATGGGGACCCAAGGCGGATAGTGGCGATTTCGTCGATTTTCTTCATTTCGCAATAAAGCCTTTCATGCGGAATCTGCTACCCTTCCATCTAGGGCGCGTCAATAGAAATATTTTGAAAGGCTTTATTGCATAAAGTTATGATATTAAGGTGCCATAATACCGAGATCGATCAGTGGACTGGAGGCTCTACAGGCGAATCTTACGTGAAGGTCATTGCGCGGTATCCTCCCTCCGAAGACTTCCGCGCGGGACTTGCCAGATTCCTGGATTGATCTGCCAACGTATCTGACCAGACTCGCACCTGCGTGCGGCTCATCGTTTTGTGCTTGGCTCGTTCCGATCATCGAGCGGCGAGACGCGCATCCAGCTTTGGTCCTGTATCACGTCACTTGATCAGGTCTTGTAATTCATGCTCCTCAATCATTTTTGGCGTACTGGCCCAGGGCTTTCCCGGAATGAGTTGAATGAGGCGGCTGAATACGCTCCCGAAGGCACGTCTGCCGGCGGCGTGATCAAACTTAGCTGCCTCATCGGCGGTGAGCAGCGGAATCACGTCGGTGAGAAAGTTACCGCGAGCGAGTTTGGCGAACATGCGTTGTTCGGCTTGCGGACGGGAGATGGGGGTTTCCGATAGTTCCAGATATCGTCCCATGAGATCGATCGTTTTTTGCGTGTCGAGATCCAGAAAGACATCCAGGGCATGCGACAGGTCGACAAGGTCGCGGCCTTTGTTGCGCTGAAGCAGCGCGCGGATTTTGGTCGAAAGCAGCTCCTCGTTTGAAAACGTCGCGATTTTGGTCTCGCCCGAGAACCACGGATTGCTCACCTTGAACGGAAGCATGCGTGCGCCGTCGAACGCCTCGCGCTCGTGCGTGTTGATTTCCAGCTTCAGGCGGATCGCAGCCTTGGACGTCTTGTCCTCCGCTTCGACTGAATATTTGAATTTTGGCGCCACCTGACTGCGTTCGAATACGGGGTCTCCAAGCCACGGATCGAGAATGTCGTGGACGCGATCGAGCAGGGGCTTGAGCGGCCCCTCGGCGGTTTTGACCAGATCGATATCCTCGGAATAGCGAAGCGGCTTCGGGAAGTGGAGCTTGTTGAGCGCGGTGCCGCCGCGAAAGCGCAACTGTTGCGCCAGGAACGGATCGTTGAAGAGTTCGACCAGCGCCCGGGAGATGATCAGGTCCTGCTCGATCTGCCGCTGTTCCGCCCACGGTGCGTGCTTCGACCAGGCGACGATGTTCATGGCGGGAATCATTCGTCGATCTCCGGATAGCGGTGAACGACGACGCGCCAGCGTTCGTTTTTTTCCAGCGGCGGTTCATCTGGCTTCGGTTGTTTCCTGTCGATGGGCTCGAGCTGCACCCAGGGCACCGGGGCTTTTGTGAACAACACGGTGCGAAGCGCTTCGGTCAAGGCGGCATATCCCAGGCGGTCCAGCAGGTAGCCGATTCTTTGAATGGTCGTTCGCTCAAAGTGTGTGGCCAGCGATGCCAGTTTGTTGGCTTCGAGACGCGCGCCTAGATCCTTCAGAACCGTGGCGATGGAATCGATACCGCCGGCCGCATGAGGATAGCGCAACAGATCAAGCGCCGTCAGTTCGGCGCAAGAAATCTTCATGCTCCCGGTGTCGGTCTTGTGGCTTTCAAGGCCGTCCAGAACCGCCGCCATGTCTTTGCGGAAATAGAACGCGATGAAGGATCGCCCCGCCCGGATCCTGGAAAGTTGCTTGTCGGTAACGACCTGAAACTCCATGACGGCATGATGGGTCGCGCCGTGAATCTCCGCCGCTTTCAGAAGGCCGACATAGTAGGTCCGGCCTTGGTGGCGCATGAGATCATCGATGTACCAGCTCGGCGGCGGCGCTTCCCATGTCAGATATTGCGGAGGGACGATGACATAGAACCCGTGGCGTGGATTGAACAGCAGCCGCTTTCTTTGCAGGCGCGCTGCGGAGGCCTGAAAGGCGGAATGCGTGATGCCGAGCGCGGTGGTGGCTTCCTCCGAGGTAAACCAAATCCGCCCCCCGGATTGGAGCTGCAACAGATAGTCTCGAAGGGTGGAACTAGTTTCTAGCATCATATTGAAAAATAGGCGTAAATCGTTTATTTTTCAATATAAGGGTCGTATATCACGAGCGATATAGACCAGAGTCGACGAAAATCGTCTGTTTTTCAATATGATACTTGGTGCTCGGCCTTGCCGACCGGGCTCTATTCGCTGGCCGCTCACCGAGCCAGCCGCGGGGGCGGTGTCTCGGCCCTCCGGGTGACGATCCCTCGCACGAAGATGCTGATGTGTCGCTCGCCGGAGGCACTCGCCCTCGGTCCCGCCGTCATTTCATGCCGGCGTCGCTATCACTGCCCTTCGTTCGGGTGCCTATTTAACCGGTCTCGCGACTGCCAACTGACCTTCGCTTCGCTGCGGCACAGACGCCCTCTTTTTGTTTGGGTGCTAAGTGCTCCGCCCTCGCGCGGGCAAGGGTGAAGTCCCGGAAGATCCGGGACCGGCCGGGGCGGTCTCCCCGACCTTCCGCGCGACTCCAGGTCCGAATGCTTTCACCACCGAATCCGCTTGTGCAGGCCGGGTGATCCCCCTCCGCCCCTGCCGCCCTTGCCCTTGCTACCCCGGTCTCGCCGACGGGCAGGGGTGCAGGCGCGAGGTGCGTCCTGCACCCACGCCCTGAAAAGGAGAAGGATCATGTCTGCCAAGCAAGTTGAAACCATTTTCGAGAGCGGGACCGAGGTTTTCATTCCGCTCAACAAGCTCAAGAAGTCACCGAACAACGCCCGCAAGACGCCGCACAGCGAGGCGTCGATCGAGGCCTATGCGGCCAGCATCGCCGCCAAGGGCATTCTGCAAAATCTTGTGGTCGAACCGGAACTGGACGCGGACGGTGCGGCGACCGGGTTCTATTTTGTCACCATCGGCGAGGGCCGCAGGCTGGCGCAGCTGTTGCGGGTCAAGCGCAAGGAAATCAAGAAAACCGAGCCGATCCGCTGCATCGTCGATACCGCGAACGATCCCCACGAAATCAGCCTCGACGAAAACGTCACCCGCGAAAACATGCACCCCGCCGACCAGTTCGAGGCGTTCAGGAAATTGGCCGAGGAACGCGGGTATGGCGCGGAGGAAATCGCCGCCCGGTTCGGCGTGACGCCGCATGTGGTCCGGCAGCGCCTGCGCTTGGGCGCGGTCTCGCCCAGGCTGATGCAAATCTATCGCGACGGCGATCTGGCGCTGGACCAGTTGATGGCGTTCGCCATCGTCGAGGACCATGCCCGGCAGGAAGCGGCTTACGAGCGGCTATCCCATAACCGCGATGCCAGCACGATCCGCCGCCTGCTCACCGAAACCAACGTCGCCGCCACAGATCGCCGCGCGGTCTTTGTCGGCGCGGAAAAGTATACGGAAGTTGGCGGCACGATCCTCCGCGACCTCTTCACCGAGGATCGCGGCGGCTATTTCGAGGACGTGGCGCTGCTCGATATGCTGGTCTTGGCCAAGCTTGGCCGCGAAGCCGACGCCGTGATGGAAGCCGAAGGCTGGAAATGGGCGCAGGTTTTCCTCGACTACCCCCATAGCCACGGGCTGCGCCGGACCTATCCGCAAACGATAGAATTGTCGGCGGAGGATCAGGCCGCGCTGGCTGCCGTGAAGGGTGAGTTCGACAGCCTGACGGCGCAGCATGAAAGCGACGAGGAACTGGCCGACGAAGTCGATGCCCGTTTTGGGGAGCTTGAAGCCGAAATCGAGCGGCTGGAGGCGAAACGTCTGGCCTACGATCCCGCCGACATCGCCCGCTGCGGAGCCTTCGTGATCCTCAACCATGACGGCAGCGTCCGCATCGAGCGCGGTTTTGTCAGGGCCGAGGACGAAAAGCAGGAGCCGGACGCGCATGAAGTGAGCGGCGGAGGCGAGGGGGGTGAAGCCAGCGATGACGGCGAAAGCGGCCCGACCTTTGCTGAGGGTAAGAGCTTGGACGGAGAGGACGAGGACGCCGACGATGAGAAGCCACTGTCGGACATCCTGATCCGCGATCTCACCGCGCACCGCACCCTCGGGCTGCGGCTTGCCTTGCGTGAGCAGCCGGAGGTCGCCATCGTCGCCGTCACCCACGCGCTGTCGGCGCAAATCTTCTATCGCGGCGCAGACGCCCACGCTCTCGATATCCGCCCGACCAGCACCTATCTGGCGTCTCACGCGGACGGGATCGAGGACACCAAAGCAGGCAAGGCATGGGCCGATCACCATGCCCGTTGGGCGGCGCAGATGCCGCGCGACGTGTCCGAACTCTGGACGTTTGTCATGGAGTTGGACCATGACAGCCGCATGGCGTTGTTCGCGCATTGCGCGGCCCTCACGGTCAATGCCGTCAAACTGCCGATGGAGCGCAAGCCCCGGGCGCTGGCAACGGCGGACAGGCTGGCGGAAGCCGTCTCGCTCGACATGACCGCGCATTGGCGACCCACCGCGCGAAGCTATTTCGGTCGGGTCACCAAGCCGCGCATTCTCGATGCCGTGCGGGAAGCCGCCAGCATCGAGGCCGCCGAGCGGATGGCGGACATGAAGAAGCTGGACATGGCGAAAGCCGCCGAGCAGTTGGTGGTCGCAACCGGCTGGTTGCCCGCATTGATGCGGACACCGGGAGCTGCGCAGGAACGTGCCGAGCCGCCGCAGGTGGAGGCTGTCACAGATGCGAACCCTGACACCTATTCCGTCGCCGCCGAGTAGTCGGCATGGGCCGGGATCGCTTGCGCGGTCCCGGCTTTCATCGAGAGGGTGTCGAAAATTTTGGCCGCGCGCCGTCTGGCGCGCGGCCAATCCCATGATGCTCACGCCATCGACGGGCGCATTTTAAAAAAGCGAGACACTTTTTCGCTGAAGGCTGGAAGGCAAGGGCGCGGTGTGGCCGGCGCCCGTAATCCCGCCCCCGGCGGCACGTCGCTGCGGATCATGTCCTGGCGCGATAGTGGCACCCACTATTCGACATCCTCACCCTTCACCAGCGAGGCCTAGCTCGGGCCGGGGCTCGATCATCCCTGACATCGAACTTGCTAACGGCACGCGTGGGTCTTTGTTCGAGCGTGCGCGGATGGGCGCGCTTCAATGCGAATTCATGCGCTGTCGTTTCCCAGGTCGCCCCTTTGCTTTCCGTTGATGCGCGGGCGCAAGTCTTTCTGCGACCGGCGGTGTCGTTCCTTGTGCGGTGACGATAATGGCAGTCATGTTGGTCTCCATCGGTCTGTTGGAGGGGCGCGCACTTCACGCAACCTCGAATGGACGGATCAGACCCGAGGGCCGGCTACGCCTCGATCGCCTTCCCGCAACGGCTAAGCCGGCTTTTTTCCCCTGCCGCGAAGGTGCGGCATTCCTCGCGAAAGGCAAAAAAGCCGTCCAACGCCGTCCTCCGCTGTGCTGCGGGCCTGACGGCTGCGGGCCGATCGCTCCCCGGGCCAAGGACCGCCATCGAGGCTGCGATGGTCGCGGCCCGACAACAGAACGGAGACCACCATGGCTACCATCGGAACCTTCACCGCGGCGGACAACGGCTACACCGGATCGGTCAAGACGCTCACCCTCAACGTCAAGGCAAAGTTCGTCGCGA